>JBAZFE010000154.1:0-2516 GCA_041653555.1 Candidatus Omnitrophota bacterium | reverse complement strand
GTCGCAAAGGGCGATTTTGCGGTAAAGGAGCAGGTCCGCGAGATGCCGGACCTTGCCGCCATCGCGGAGAACAACCCGTCCTTAAAGCAACTCATAGCACAGAAAAATGCCGCGGTCTTCAACCTGAAATCCGCCAAGGCGGAGTTCATGCCTGAGATAACTGCAAACGGCAGCGCCGGACGCTCGGACACGAGCTGGCCTCCCGACAAGGACAACTGGTCGATAGGCGCGGCGGTATCGTTCCCGATATTCGAGGGCGGCAAGCGCATCGCCGATGTAAATAAGGCGTTCGCCCAGCTTAATAAGGCGAAGGCCGACGAGAAGAGCGGCCTCGACGGCGTCATCGAGACGCTGCAGGACAAATGGACATCGCTCCAGCAGGCGATCGATAATGTCGATATACAGAAACAGTTCCTGTCCGCGAACGAGGAGCGCGCGAAGATAACCGAAGCGCAGTACTCGATCGGCTTCGTATCGTTCAACGACTGGATAATAATTGAAAATAACCTCGTGGATGCAAAGAACTCGTATCTTAACGCCCAAGCCAACGCGCTGGTAGCCGAAGCGAACTGGATCCAGGCGAAAGGAGAGACCCTCGAAAATGTTCAATAAAAAATGGAAAGTATTCCTAGTAATAGCGGTAGTCATAGGCATAGCCGCGTATCTAATGCTTAAGCCGAAGCAGGCCGCGTCGCCGGGTGAAGAAGCGAAGGAAGTGAAACCCGCGGTCGGCACGGTAGAGACATATATCTCTACGACGGGTTCAGTGCTGCCGCAGAACCGCCTCGAGATCAAACCCACGGTCAACGGGCGCGTTGACAAGATCCTTGTCAAAGAGGGAGAGAACGTCAAGACCGGGCAGACGCTCGGATGGATGAGTTCCACGGAACGCGCCGCGCTCCTCGACGCCGCGAAAGGCAAGGACGAGGCGACCCTGAAATATTGGGAAGACGCCTATAAGGCAATACCGTTGCTCGCTCCGATAGACGGCGAAGTGATCGTCTCGACGATACAGCCGGGGCAGACAGTCACGACAACCGACGCGATATTCGTCCTTTCGGACAGGCTGATCGTGCGCGCGCAGGTTGATGAGACCGACATCGGCAAGATAAAGCTGGGGCAGGAGGCGGTGTTGAGCCTCGACGCGTACCCTGACTCCAGGATCAAGGCGACGGTCGGCCATATCTATTACGAGTCGGAGACCGTGAATAACGTGACCATATATAAAGCGGACATGATACCCGCGGAGGTGCCGTCGTACTTCCGGTCGGGGATGAACGCGAACGTAGATTTCATCGCCCAGAGGAAAGAGAACGTGTTGACGCTGCCCTTGGACGCGGTCCGCATTGATAAGGAAGGAAGTTACGTGCTGTTGGGCCAGGGCCAAGGTAAATCACCGGTCCGCCGCGCCGTAACCACAGGGCTCTCTGACGAAGATAACATAGAGATAGTGTCCGGCGTTACAGCCGATGATACGATAGAGATAAGGTCCAAGAAATTCGTGCTGCCGGCCAGTTCGTCGGGCGGCAAAAACCCGTTCATGCCCCAACCGAAAAAAAGATGATAGAGTTAAAGAATATAAGCAAGACATACGCAAAGGGCGAGGCGCAGGTTCGCGCGCTGCGCGGAGTCTCGTTGAAGATCGAGGCGGGCGAATTCGTCGCGATAATGGGCGCGTCCGGCTCGGGCAAGTCCACAATGATGCATTTGATGGGCCTGCTCGACAGGCCGGATTCGGGCACATATCTTCTCGGGGGCAAAGACGTCACGAAGCTCTCCGACGATGAATTAGCCGCGACGAGGAACCGCCTTATAGGATTTGTGTTCCAGCAATTCCACCTGCTGCCGAGGATGACCGCGCTCGAAAACATCGAACTCCCGCTCATATACGCAGGTAACAGGCACCTGAAGGACCGCGCGATGGAAAAGGCGAACGATGTCGGCATCGGGAACCGCGTCCGGCACAGGCCTAACGAGATGTCGGGCGGCCAACAGCAGCGTGTCGCGGTCGCGAGGGCGCTTGTCAACGAGCCGCTGATAATTATGGCCGACGAGCCTACCGGGAACCTGGATTCAAAGAGCAAGGGCGAGATAATGGCGATATTGAAGGGCCTCAACGACCGGGGCAAGACGCTTATAATGGTCACGCATGAGGACGAAATCGCCAAATACGCCAAGAGGATATTAAAAATGCGCGACGGGGAGATAATCTCCGACGAGCTCAATTGCAAGGATCCCGTCAAATGCAAACCCGCCGCCGACGCGGAACTCGTGCAGCAATCGCTGTCCAAGCAGGAGAAATTTTCCAGGCGGGCGGAGTTTTTGGATTATGCGCGGCAGGCGCTCAGCGCTATGTACGCGAACAAGATGCGCACGTTCCTTTCGGTCCTCGGCATATTGATAGGCGTCGCTGCGGTCATCGCGATGCTCGCGATCGGGCAAGGCGCCCAGTCATCGATATCGAAACAGCTCGCGTCGATGGGCTCAAACCTGCTGCTTGTAATGCCCGGTTCAAC
>JBAZFE010000153.1:0-2524 GCA_041653555.1 Candidatus Omnitrophota bacterium | reverse complement strand
TATGATGTTCTTCATCTAAAAGGATTTCACCTGCTTTATGTAGCCGTCGAAGTTCCTCTTGGTCTCGCAGATGCTGTCCCCGCCGAACTTCTCGGACATCGCGTTTGCTATCTCAAAAGCCAGCACGGCCTCGCCGACGACCGAAGCGGCGTATACGGCGCAGACGTCATGCCTCTCAACCTGCGCGGTCACTTTCTTCTTCGTCTTTATGTCTACCGACGCGAGCGGTTTACCGAGCGTCGCGATCGGCTTCATCGCCATCTTGACTATGACAGGCTCCCCGTTGGTCATGCCGCCTTCGAGCCCGCCTGCGTTATTCGACCTGTGCGAGAACCCGCCCTTTTTGTCGAACAGGATCTCGTCATGCACCTTAGAACCGGGCAGGCGTGTTGCCGCGAAGCCGAGGCCTATCTCTACGCCCTTTATCGCCTGTATCGACATCATGGCCCCCGCGATCCTCGCGTCGAGCCTCCTGTCCGGCGATACGTGGCTGCCGAGGCCGGCCGGGACCCCTGCCGCCGATATCTCGCAGATACCGCCGAGCGTGTCCCCGCTCCTTGCGCAGTCTTCGACCTTCTTGAGCATCGCCTTGCCGCCCGTCGCGCCGCCTATCTCCAGGACATGGCTCGCGATCCTTATGCCGAATTCCTCGATGAACATCTTGCATACCCCGCCTATAGCGACGCGCACCGCGGTCTCGCGCGCGCTGGCCCTCTCGAGTATATCGCGTATGTCGTAAGTATTGTATTTGAGCGCCCCTGCCAGGTCGGCATGCCCCGGACGCGGCCTGGTTATCGAAGGCAGCATATCCATGGAAGCGTCCTTGTTCTCTATCATGAGCGCGAGAGGGCTTCCTATAGTGACGCCCTTGCGCAGGCCCGACAATATCTGCACGCTGTCCTGCTCAATCGCCATGCGCGCGCCCCTGCCGAACCCCGACTGCCTGCGCTTAAGCTCCAGGTTTATCGTTCCCTTGTCCACCTTGAGGCCCGAAGGCATCCCTTCGAGTATTCCCAAGAGGAATTTCCCGTGAGACTCACCCGCCGTAAGATATTTCAGCATCTTCATATCCTCCTATACTGGAAAATAAGCCAATATGTCGTCCCTGAACAATACGCACGTGAAGGCGGCTATCGCCAGGAACGGCCCGTACTGTATGATATCCTGTTTCTTCATGAAAAGTTTCGGCACGCCTACAAGCGAACCGAAGACCGGAGCGACGAAAAAAGCGATCACGGTAAGCTTCAGGCCGAGAAAAGAACCTATAAGCATCAGCAGCATCAGGTCGCCGCCGCCCATAGCCTCCTTCTTATACACGACCCTGCCCAACAGGCCGATCAGGTACAGCGATACGAACCCGAAGACCAGCCCGAAGAACGATTCCCTGAGCGCGGCAAACCTCGATACTTCGCCCTGCAGCGCCGGATAAGCGAAGCTCGCCAGCAGGCCCAGGACCGTGCCCGGAATGCTGAGCTCGTCCGGGATTATCCAGTGCTCGATGTCGATAAAAGATATTATTATGAGCACCGCGAATAGCGCGGTATATATAAAGTATTCCGGCCTGAAACCGAAACGCCAGAACAGTACCGTAAAGACAAAAGCCGTAAGCCCCTCTACGAGAAAATAGCGGAATCTTATCTTTCCCTTGCAGAAAGCGCACCTTCCTCCCAGCATCAAATAGCTGGCGAACGGTATGTTCAGGTACCATGGCAGCGCCCTGTTGCATGTCGGGCAATGCGAAGCGGGAAATACTATCGACTCCCCGCGCGGCAGCCTGTGTATGCATACGTTCAGGAAACTCCCTACGATCGACCCGAACATGAAAACAAAAACATAAATGATCATCGCAAGCATTTGACCGCCTTTTTCAGCGCGCGGCGCATGACCTCTACCGGCGCACGCTTTCCCGTAAACAGTTCGAATGAAAGTACGCCCTGGTATAGCAGCATCCCGAGGCCGTTGGCAACCCTAAGCCCGCGCCTCTTTGCTTCTTTCGAAAGCGGCGTCACGGGCGGATTATATACTATGTCGTATACCGCGAGCTTCCTGTGCAAGGCCTTCGGGTTGACTATGCAAGGGTCGCCCTTGCGCATACCGACCGGGGTCGTGTTGACCAGCAGGTCCGAACCGAGGACCTCCCTCTCTATCCACGCAGCCGAAAAAGGTATGTGCTTTACGGCGCACTTCCGGAAACCCTTTCCTATCTTCGACGACAATACCTTCGCGCGCTCTTCGGCCAGGTCCGTGAAAGCGATCGACCGCGCGCCCTCCCTCGCGAGCACAAATGCTATCGCCTGAGCCGCGCCGCCGCAGCCAAACAGGAAGACGGCCTTGCCCTTAGGGTTGAACTTCAGGTCGCTCTTCAAAGAACGTATAAACCCTTCGCCGTCGGTGTTATAGCCCCTCGCCTTCCCGGCCTTGAAGACGACGGTATTCACCGCGCCGATGCCCTTCGCTTCAGGCGAGACGGAATCGAGCAGTTTCAACACCGCCTGCTTATGCGGTATCGTAACGTTTATCCCGC
>JBAZFE010000152.1:0-2526 GCA_041653555.1 Candidatus Omnitrophota bacterium | reverse complement strand
GCGACTATCTTAGGATCAAGCTGCTTCAGGGATCCGGCGGCGGCGTTCCGGGGGTTCGCGAACAGCTCCTCCGCGTCCTTCTCTTTTTTCCTGTTTATCTCCCTGAAGCTTTCGAGCTGCATATACACTTCGCCGCGGACTTCCATCGTCCCCGCCATATCAGCGCCCTTCGTATCGTCAAGCCTCAAAGGGATAGCCCTTATGGTCTTCAGGTTGGCGGATATATCGTCCCCTTTTTGGCCGTCGCCCCTGGTAGCTCCGCGTAAAAATACGCCCTTGCCGTATGTCAAAGATACCGAAACGCCGTCTATCTTCAACTCCACGACATATTCATACTTATCGGAACCCAGGTTCTTCCTGACCCTTTCGTCGAACTCCCTGAGCTCCTCATGGTTATAGGTATTATCCATGCTCTGCATGCGGACCCTGTGCTCGACTACCTCGAATCCGCCGGCCGGCTCTCCGCCGACGCGCTGCGTGGGCGAATCGCCCGTGACCAGGCCCGGGTTCTCCTTCTCGAGTTTTTCTAGCTTCTTGAGGAGGATGTCATATTCGCCGTCGGATATCTCCGGCTTGTTCTCGACATAATAGAGCGTGTCGTGCCGGCGCAATTCCCGCTTGAGGTCCTCTATCTGTTCTTTCGGGCTGTTATTCCGCATCTATCCTAAAACCCCTGAACTCTCCCGTAGCGGGTTCCCACGAAGCCTGTTCATCGCTGATATGCCGCTTCATCATATCGCGGACCCCTTCCATGAAATCCTTAAGATTTCCTTCATTGCCTTCCGCGACCACCTCGACCCTCCCGTCCCTGAGGTTCTTCGCGAAACCCGAGACCCCGGACTTCCTTGCAGCGGCCTCCGCCGTGAACCTGAAACCCACCCCCTGGACCCTGCCCGAATAATATATATGTATACGTTTCTCTATACCACCCATGGCAGCAGCTTATACCTGACTTTTTCGGAATATTGCGCGTAGCCCTCTAAACCTTCCGAGAGCATCCTGTCCTCATTGAACGCCCTAATAATGCATATGGCGCACGGCACCAACGATACGATAAGCGCCGTCCTTGACCCCGTTATCAGCGGCAGCGCAAGGGATTTAAGCGCCATCGAAAGATATCCCGGATGCCTGACTATGCCGTACGGGCCTTCCAGGATAACATATTGTTTCCTGTCATCCTGGATGCGCGAGAGGCGCTCGTAAAAAGGGTTCGCCGCCATAGCCCAGAAACCTATTGAAAAAGCTATCAGGTACAGCGCGATCCCCAGGCACAGATGAGATATTCCCAACGAAGTGTCGTGCAGGTTCCTGTAATCGAGCCCGGCTATCGCAGGGACAACCGCGGAATCAAAGATAAGATACGCCGCAACAAGCATCTTATCTTTCCCGCAGGCATCCTTCCTTAAAATGCCCCGCTCATTCATCGGCCCGGGGGCCCTGTCAGCTAGGACAACGGAGCTTATTGCCGTAAATGCCAGGGCCAAGGCATAATACAGACTGCCCTGCAGCGTCTCGAGTGTCCCCGCCGAGATAAAATAGCAAAACGCGGACACCAGCACCCATAAGAATGGGGATATGACCGCGTTTACCCCTGAAGCATTTAGTTTCATATCCGACCTGAGAAGAATGGTCGGGGCGGACAGACTTGAACTGTCGACCTCTTCGTCCCGAACGAAGCGCTCTACCAAACTGAGCCACGCCCCGGTTATCTGAACAGCTATTTCAATTTATGCAGGATATAATCCCAGATGGTCTTATTTTCTTCAGGCGGCTTATAATTGCGCCCGCCCTTTATGATATCTATTTCCGAAGGCTTCAGCCCCCAGAGCCCCCTCTTCTGCGCCCTGGCCTCTTCCTGCAGGGAGACGAACCTCTTGGCGAATTTCACGTTGGGCGGAACCGTATACGCCAATGCGTAGCCGTTCCTGACCAGTTCCTCATTCACAAACGTATTACCGGCATATACATAGGCAAGCACCCTGCCGTACCTGTCTGCCTTACCGGCATCGAACTCCAGCACGACCTTCCTGCCTTTTACCAGCTTCTCGTTCTGCCTCTTCGCTTCGGAGTAATACGGCCTTCCTTTCTCCGGAGTGTCGATACCAATATACCTGACATGCTCGCCGTTTTCCAGCACGACCGTATCGCCGTCTATCACCTTGCTCACAAAAAACTCATCGGCAAAAACACCGGAATTCATTAGTGATACGGATAGAACGAGTGCAGCAAACAGGCCCGCATACCATCTCTTACAACTTAACATAACGGTTGATTTTATCACGGGAGAGTTAAATAGTCAACATCGGAGGCAAAAATACCGGCCTTTCAGACGAATCCTTTTTCCTCCAGGAACTCCGGGGTGATCCTGGAGGCCTTCTCCTTGCCGTCCCCATCAGAATGCCTTCCTATATACTTTCCGAGCACGTCGGTCTCGATGTTTACCCTGTCGCCCGCCTTCCTCATGCCTATCGTCGTCATCTTTGCGGTATGAGGTATTATATACACCGAGAATGAATCCGGCTTTAT
>JBAZFE010000151.1:0-2537 GCA_041653555.1 Candidatus Omnitrophota bacterium | reverse complement strand
CCCGGGAATGCGTTGAATGATGCCGCCATTGTCACGAACGCGATGAGCCAGAAGACCCTGTGCGTCTTGAACAGCAGCGGTATCAGCGCTATCGGCAGGAACATCAGCGCGTGGAAGAAGACGAACAGAGTTATTATGCGCATGCGGCTCTTCAGATGTTCGGTGACATCGGCTGATTTCAGCTGTATGAGGGACGCGATGAGGTTAGGGAAGGCGGTAAGCATGCCTATCTGTTCCGTGGAGGCCTTAAGCGCGACCGCGAACGGAGTTATATACTGTTCGGTGAAGCCCGTGAACGCCGCGCAGAAAGCGCCGTCTATGAACGAATTCTTTAAACTCTGCCTGATCTTTCCCTTTTTGTCCATAACGCCGATATTATAGCATAACCCGCCGGCATTGACATATCTTCGATGCGCTGTTAGAATCGACGTATGGATAATACCTCGATCAAGCTTACCAAGAAGGGGACCGCCTGGAACAGGACCGGCCATCCGTGGGTCTATAAGGATGACATCGAAAAATACGACCCGTCGCTCTCGGGGAATATAGTGGCAGTCACCGATAACCGCGGGGATTTCCTCGGGAAAGCTTTTTTTAATGAGAAGTCGAAGATCGCGCTGCGCCTGATCACGGGCGAGGAGATCGCCGTCGACGCGGCGTTCTGGCGCAAGAGGATATCCGAAAGCATAGAGGCGAGGAGCGGCATAAAGGACGCGGACGCATACCGGCTGGCCCATTCCGAGGCCGACGGCCTGCCGTCGCTCATAATCGACAAGTATGCCCAACACCTCTCCGTCCAGACGCTCTGCCTGGGTATGGATAAGATAAAGAATGTGATCACCGAGGTCTTAGTCGACCTGCTGAAGCCGAAGTCGATAATCGCGCGCAATGATTCCGCGACCCGCAAGCTTGAGGGGCTGGACGAGTCGAAGGAGACGCTCTACGGGAAACCGCCCGAGACGATCGAGGTAAGGGAAGGAAAGATAAAATACGCTGTCGATATCATGAACGGCCAGAAGACGGGCGCATACCTCGACCAGCGCGAGAACCATATAGCCGTTGAAAAATACTCGAGGGGGTCAGTGCTTGACTGTTTTTCATACCAGGGGCTTTTCTCGATGCATGCCGCCCTTTCAGCCGGGGATGTGACGGCCGTCGACTCGTCGGGGCAGGCGCTTGAAAAATTGAAGGAGAACGCGTCCCTGAACGGGCTTAAGAATATAGTAACGAAGGAGGGGAAAGTTCCCGAGGTCCTGAGGGCTTACCAGGCCGAGGGCAGGCAGTTCGACCTGGTAATACTGGACCCTCCCGCATACGCAAGGTCCAAGAAGGACCTGCAGGCCGCCGCGCGCGGATATATAGACATAAATTTCAGGGCGATGAAGCTGCTGAAGAGGGGCGGGCACCTGATGACCTGCTCATGTTCCTACAACCTCTCGGAAGGCCAATTCCTGGATATCGTCGACGAGTCGCTCTGGGAATCCCGCCGCCGCGCGAAACTTGTTGAAAAACGCCTCCAGCCCTCCGACCATCCTTTCCTGCTTAACTTCCCCGAATCGAACTACCTTAAATGTTTCGTGCTGGAGATGCTCTAGTGCTCTAGGGACGGTTCTTGAGCTAATCGGAGAACTGTCCCCGAAGGGACGTCCTTATAAGAAATTCGGCAAATCCAGAAGCCCATTTTCATTACCGGTAATCCTTTCTTTGTAGCTGCTCCACGGGTAACGCAGAGGATCATTGACTATTTTTGCCCTGACAGGATTAGCCTCGATGTAGTTAACGCATCCGATAAGATATTCATCTTTCTGGATGACCATGCTCTTAAAGCGGTCTTGCCAAAGATGGCCGACTTTGCCATATTTCGCATTAAACCATATGGAATATGACAGGCTTATACCATGTGCTGCCTTTGACATTTCAGAAGGTTCTTTAGGGTCTATAATCATGTGGATGTGGTTGCTCATAAGACAGTAACCATAGAGTTTAAAGTGATACTTGCTTTTATACTTTTTGAGCAATTGCAGATATTTTTCATAGTCAGACACATCAAAGAAAACCTCTTGTTTTTGGTTCCCTCTTGCTATAATATGATAACAAGAGTTCTCTAAAATGATCCTTGCGCTTCTCGGCATATTATTCCTCCTTTGTATAGTAGACGCAGGAAATCGGGATCTTCTTTCATATATTTATTGGGGTGGGGCGGGGACAGTTCTCCGATTAGCTCAAGAACCGTCCCTAGTTGAAGGAGTAATATGAAAGTCGCCAGGATATACTCACTGATATTCATACCTCCGCTTGCCCAATATGTCGTCACGCTCGAAGAGGTGGACGGTTCGAGGCTCGTGCCTATATGGGTCGGGATAAGCGAAGGGGCGGCGATAGCGACGGTCCTCGAAGGCGAAAAGTTTGCCAGGCCCCTGACCCACGACCTGACGGTAAGCCTGATCAAGTCGTTGGGCGGTTCGATAGAGAAAGTCGTCATATCGGACCTTCGCGATAACGCTTATTACGCGAAGATCGTAGTCAGGCAGGCGGAT
>JBAZFE010000150.1:0-2617 GCA_041653555.1 Candidatus Omnitrophota bacterium | reverse complement strand
TATTTTGCGGCCGAGCAGAAGATCATATTGAGCGGTTCGCCGAAAGTCACGGTCTATCCGGAAGAGTCGAAGGCAGCAACAAAAGAGGTATTCTAGATGCACCTGCTTGAGACAAAAGGCCTGCGCAAGACGTATAACCGCCGCCGTGTAGTCGACGGCGTGGATATATCGGTCAAGCGCGGGGAGATCGTCGGCCTTTTGGGCCCTAACGGCGCCGGGAAGACCACGACTTTCTACATGATCGTAGGCCTCGTAGAGCCCGACCAGGGAGAGGTCATCTTTGACAACCAGGACATAACGAACCTGCCGATGCACAGGCGCGCGCGCTGCGGTATCGGTTACCTCGCGCAGGAGCCGTCGATATTCCGCAAGCTTACCGTCGAAGAGAACATAATGGCTATTCTCGAGACGCTGAAGATATCCAAGAAGGAACGCAGGAAACGGCTAGAGATGCTGCTTGGGGAACTCAGGATATCGCACCTGGCCAAGAATTACGCTTACACGCTTTCGGGCGGCGAACGCAGGAGGCTCGAGATAACCCGCGCGCTCGTGACCGAGCCGTTGTTCGTGTTGTTCGACGAGCCTTTCTCGGGCATCGACCCCATCGCGGTCGCGGAATGCCAGGAGATCATATGCTCGCTCAAGGATAAGGGTCTCGGAGTACTGTTGACCGACCATAACGTCAGGGAGACGCTCTCGATAACAGACAGGTCTTACATAATGGCGGACGGCAAGGTCCTTATATCCGGGACGGCCGAAGAGCTGATATCCGACCCGAAGTCGAGGCAGATATATTTGGGCGAGAAATTTAGAATGTAAAGGAGGCAACAATGAACGTTGTAGTGACAGGACGCCATTTTGACGTCACCGAAGGCATAAAAGCGCATATTAACGGCAAGATTGAGAAGCTGAACCAGTTCCACCAGAACATCCTTGAGGCGCACGTTATCCTTGAGGTGTCGAAGTTCCACCATATCGCGGAGATGACCGTCATAGGTAAACATATGAAATTAACCGCGACCGAGACGACCACCGACATGTATGCGTCTATAGACAAAGCGATAGATTCCCTCGATAACCAGCTGCACAAACTGCATGACAAGGTCAAGGAGCACAGGGTCAGGAGATCCTCCGGCAGGATAAGGGAGATAGCGACAAGGATCTGGGGTATCAAGGATTATTGGAGGAGCGAAAAGCCCGCATCCGGGCCGAAGATCGTCGAGACGAAACGCGTGGCGGAGAAACCCATGTCGGTCGAGGAAGCGGTCGAGGAGCTGAAGATATCCAGCAGCGAGTTTATCGTGTTCAGGAACGCAGACGACAACAAAGTTGAAGTGATCTATAAGAGAAAGGACGGGGACTTCGGGCTCATAAAGGCCTGAAGCTTATTATTATGAAAGTAAAAAGCAAGGAATTAGCCGGTTCCCGCAGGGGTTTCGAGATAGAGGTCCCCGCGGAGACGATAAAGGAAAAGTTCGACGAGATCTACAACGAGATAGAGAAATATGCCGAGATCCCGGGCTACAGGCCGGGCAAGGCCCCGCGCTACCTCGTGGAGTCGCATTACAAGGACAAAGCCGGCGACGAAGTGAAGAAGCGCGTCATCGGCGATTCCATAGTGAAGGCGGTCAAGGATGCCGGCATTGAGACGATAGGCATGCCTTCCGTCACAGATATCATCTTCGAGTCGGGCAAGCCGCTTTCATTCAAGGCGGAGGTACATGTGCGCCCCGATATCAAACTTAAGAATTACAAGGGCCTGAAGGCCTCCAAACAGAAAGCCCAGATATCGACCGAGGACGTCGACAAGGTCATAGAGGAGCTCCAGGAGAGGCATTCGCAGCTGAAGGACGTGGCGGGACGCCCCGCGAAGGAGAACGACTGGTGCCTCTGCGACGTCGAGATATCGGTTGAAGGCGAACCGGGTGAGAAGAACGAGAACGTCTGGTTCCCGCTCACGCCGAAATCCACGAAGCCTGAGTTCCTGAGCCAGCTTTTGGGCGCGGTCCCCGGTGACACGAGGACCGTCAGCACGGTGCTCCCGGCAAATTACCCGAAGAAGGACCAGGCCGGCAAGCCCGCCGTGTTCATAGTGACCGTCAACCAGGTCAAGGAGAAGTCCGCGCCTGTGATAGATGACGAATTTGCCAAGGATATAGGAGGCTTCAAATCACTGCTGGAGCTGCGCGGGAATATCCGCGAGGAGCTCACGAAGGCGAAAGAGCAGGAAGTAAGGTTCAAGATGGAAGAGGAGCTCATGAACCAGCTGATCAAATCGACCGGTTTTGAGGCGCCGTCCTCGATGGTCGACGCGGAGGCCGGGCACCTGCTGGGCGACGCGCAGCAGAGGCTCCAGTACATGGGCTATAAGATAGACGACATACAGAAGGAAGAAGCCGCGATGAAGGACAAGTTCCGCGATGAGGCGACGAAGAGGGTAAAGGCGTATTTCATCCTCGATAAGATCGCGCAGAGCGAGAACCTTTCCGCGGGCCAGGAAGATATCAACAAGCGCATTGAGCTGATGGCTACCCGCGCGAAGAAGACCTTCGAGGAGGCGAAGAAATACCTCGAGGAGAACGGCCTCATGGAAGACATCAAGGCCGAGATCGCGCAG
>JBAZFE010000149.1:0-2630 GCA_041653555.1 Candidatus Omnitrophota bacterium | reverse complement strand
GAGCAGTTTCAACACCGCCTGCTTATGCGGTATCGTCACATTTATCCCGCGGACCCCGCGCCTTTTGAGCCCGCTGAAAGCAGTCGAAAGTTCAGCGGGCGAAACCTCGAACGGGATGTATTCCGCGTCGAGCCCCAGATAAGCGAATGCCGCATTTTGAAAATGCGGCGAAAGCGTGTGCTTGACAGGGAACCCGATTATCCCGAATATCCGAAGAACGGTACTTCCGCTTGTTTTTTTAGATCTCAATTCTCAATCTCTTATTTTCCTTGTGCACCAGTTTATTCACCGCGTTAAGGTACGCCTTCACGCTCGCTTCGATCACGTCGGTAGAGGCCGACTTGCCGAGGACCATCTTGTCCTTTGAACGGACCCTGACGGTGACTTCCCCGAGCGCATCCTTGCCCTTCGTGACCGACTGCAGCGAATAATCTATCAATTCGCCCTTTATCTTCGTTATCTTGTCTATCGCCTTGCAGCAGGCGTCGACGGGCCCGTCGCCTTCCGCGGAAGCTTCCTTGGCCCCGGCCTTCGACTGCAACTTCACGGCCGCGACGGGAGTCTCCCCTGTGCCGGCGACAGTATGGAACGATATGAGTTTCCACGTCTCGGCGAAACCGCCCATGCCTTCTTCCATCAACGTCTCGAGGTCCTCGTCATATATGGACTTTTTCTTGTCGGCCAACACCTTGAAGCGCTCAAACGCTTTCACGGACTGCGCTTCGCTCAAGGAATAACCGAGTTTCCTGAGCTTTTCGGTGAAGGCGTGGCGGCCCGAGTGCTTGCCCATCACGAGGTTCGAAGCGCTGAGGCCTATCTCGCGCGGGCTCATTATCTCGTACGTGGTCCGCTTTTTTAATATGCCGTCCTGGTGTATGCCGGACTCGTGCGCGAACGCGTTCTGCCCGACTATCGCCTTGTTCGGCTGTATCATCATGCCGGTCAATTTCGAGACGAGCCTGCTCGTCTTCGATATCTCCTCGGTCACTATCCCTGTCGAGAGGTTCCCGAAGAAATCCCTCCTGGTCCTGACGGCCATGACTATCTCTTCCATCGAGGCGTTTCCCGCGCGCTCGCCGAGGCCGTTTACCGTGCACTCGACCTGCCTCGCCCCGTTCTTTATCGCGGCTATAGAGTTCGCGACGGCCAAGCCGAGGTCGTTATGGCAGTGGACGCTTATGACAGCGCGGCCGATGTTCGGCACGTGGCTCCTGATATCGCGTATCAACCCGCCGTACTCCTCGGGTATCGCGTAGCCTACGGTATCCGGGACATTTATGGTGGTCGCGCCCGCTATGATGGCCTGCTCGATGACACGGTAGAGGAACTCCTTCTCGCTCCTTGACGCGTCTTCCGGCGAGAATTCGACGTCATCCGTGAACCGGCGGGCGTACTTCACCCCTTCGACCGCAAGGCGTATCACCTCGTCCTCGGCCTTCCTCAATTTATACTTCATATGTATCTTCGATGTCGCCAGGAATACGTGGATGCGCTTCTTAGAAGCGGGCTTAATGGCCTCTCCGGCTGCTTCTATGTCCTTCTTGAGGCATCTCGCGAGCCCGCATATGACCGGGCCCTTGACCTTCTGCGCTATCATCCTGACCGCGGCGAAATCGCCCGGCGATGATACCGGGAAACCCGCCTCGATCACATCCACTTTAAGGCGTACAAGCTGTTTCGCTATCTCGAGCTTCTCGTGCGCCTCAAGCGACGCGCCGGGGCATTGCTCCCCGTCGCGTAACGTCGTATCGAAGATTATGATCTTTTCCATTTTGTGACCCCTATTTACCCCTTGCGCATCCACGGCATCATTTCGCGGAGGGCTTTGCCCACTTTCTCGATCTGGTGCTCGTCGCCTTCCTTGAGCAACCTGTCGAAGTTATGCCTGCCGGTCTCGTTCTCTTTGATCCATTCCTTCGCGAACTTGCCGGTCTTTATCTCCTTGAGTATCTTCTTCATCTCTTTGCGCGTCTTCGCGGTAATTATCCTGGGCCCGCGGCTCAGGTCGCCGTAAGTCGCCGTATTCGAGACGCCGCGGCGCATTCCCGCGATGCCCCTCTCCTGTATCAGGTCGGTTATAAGTTTCAGCTCATGCAGCACTTCGAAATACGCTATCTCGGGCTGGTATCCCGCCTCGACGAGCGTATCGAAACCCGCCTTTATGAGCTCGCTGGCCCCGCCGCAGAGGACTGCCTGTTCGCCGAAGAGGTCCGTCTCGGTCTCTTCCTCGAACGTCGTCTCTATGACGCCCGCGGTCGTCGCCTTTATCGCCTTCGCGTAAGCGAGGGCCAACTTCATGGCGTTGCCGGTAGCGTCCTGGTAGACAGCGACCAGGGAAGGAACGCCTTTTCCTTCCTCGTACATCTTGCGCACCAGAGCGCCCGGGCCCTTCGGTGCGACCATGAAGACGTCGACGTTCTTCGGCGGCTTTATCTGCTTGAAGCGGATGTTAAAGCCGTGCGAGAAACATAGCGCCTTGCCTTTCTTCAGGTTCGGCTTGATGCTCTCCATGTAGACTTTCGCCTGCACGTGGTCCTGGGTCAATATCTGTATGATATCGGCCTGCTTCGCGGCTTCAGCGGCCGAAACGGGCTCGAAACCGTCCTTCTTCGCCATCTCGTAGTTCACGG
>JBAZFE010000148.1:0-2634 GCA_041653555.1 Candidatus Omnitrophota bacterium | reverse complement strand
ATCCTGCTTCCTTGACCGCGGGCGAGGCGAAGTCGTCGAGGTATTCCTTGAATGTCACGAGCGCGTTGACGCTGCACATGCCTTTTATGAGGCCGGGCTTCGCGAGGTTCATGAAGCTCTCGCCCGTCCTCTCCCTGCGGTAGCAGGCGGCGCAGAAACTCGGGATGTAATTGTGCCCTATGAGCATGCTTACGAGCTCCTCGAGGCTGCGCTTGTCGCTCGTAGTGAACTGGCCGTCGGCTTTTTCGCTGTCGGAATAGCCGCCCGGGGATACCCTCGACTCCGCGCTTATCTGCGATATGCCGAGGTTTATCACGTCGTCGCGCATCTTCGCGGTCTCCCTCGTCGTGAGTATCATCCCGGTATACGGGACCGAAAGCCGTATTACCGCGACGAGTTTCCTGAATTCATCGTCGGTGAGCTGGTACGGCGGGTGCAGTGAAAGCTCCGAACCTACCGCCGGCTCGATGCGCGGGACCGATATCGTATGCGGCCCGACCTTGAACTTCTTCTCGAGGTGTTCGATATGCATCATCATCGCGAGCGTCTCGAACTTGTAATCGTAAAGGCCGTATAGCGGGCCTATGCCGACGTCGTCGATGCCGGCCTCAAAAGCCCTGTCTATCGCGTCGAGACGGTTATCGGGATCGCTCTTCGGGCCCTTGATGTGATATTTCCTGTACGTAGCGTCGTGGTAGGTCTCCTGGAACAGCTGGAATGTGCCTATCTGCGACGCCTTGAGTTTCTTGAAATCCCCGACAGAAAGCGGGGCGCAGTTTATATTCACCCTCTTTATATAGTGGCGTCCAACGCGCGCGGAATACGCCGCCTGGACCGCCTCGATGTAATAATCTACCGCGGATTTGCCCGGGATGCCTGATTCTCCCGCAACCAGCAGGATGCGCTTGTGGCCTCTCTTGAGCAGCCATTCGACCTGCTCGCGTATCTCGTCCGCGTTGAGGTATTTCCTTTTCAACTCCGGGTTGCCTGACTGGAACGCGCAGTAAAGGCATGTGTTCGCGCAGTAGTTCGAGAAATAGAGCGGCGCAAATAACACGATGCGGTTGCCGTATATCTCATTCTTTACATATGCAGCGGCTTCATAAATCTTTTTCACGGACGCAGGATCCTCGACGGCAAGCAGCGCGGCCGTCTCTTCAAGCGAAAGACGCTTAAGCTTCCGGGCCTTTCCCAATATCGCATCTATTTTGCCTTCGCCCGACTTGCCCGCTTCGGCAAGCAAGCCCTCGATCCTGCCCTCGTCAATGTATTTCATTTCTTATCTTTACCCCTTTCGTAAGAGTTAAGTGCGGCCGGAAATGGCGACAAGACCCTCTTAATTACGCCTTGAGATACCGATATCACAAGGCCGTAGTTGGTGATCGGGACGCCTGCTTCCTTTGCCTTCTCTATGCGCCCGAGCATCTCACGGCGCGTTATCATGCAGCCTCCGCAATGGACCACCAGCTTATAATCCTTGAGGTCGGCGGGATAGTCCCTGCCGGATGATATATCGATATCGAGGTCGCCCCCGACGTATTGCCTCAGCCAGCGCGGTATCTTTATGCGGCCTATATCATCTTCGATCGCGTGATGGCTGCACGCCTCCGCAATAAGCACCCTGTCCCCGGGCTTAAGCGAATCAATAGCCGCGGCGCCTTTCGCCGCCTCAACCAGGTCGCCTTTGTACCTTGAGAACAGGATTGAAAACGTGGTACATTTTACCTGCGGCGGAGTATCGGCGACCATCTTTAATACTACCTGCGAATCGCAGATGACGATATCAGGTAAAACCTTCATTTTCCCAAGTACCGAGGCGAACTCGCGCTCCTTTACAACTATCACCGATGCGTCATTATCGAGCGCGTCGCGTATGGTCTGGACCTGCGGCAAAATAAGCCGGCCTTTCGGCGCCTGCAGGTCTATGGGAACAATAAGCGCGGCAATGCCTCCCGGCCCGGGGAGCAGGTCCCCTATCAGGGCGGGAGGGTCAAGGAAATCGCCCGGGCATGCCTCTATCAGGCGCCTTTTTAACTCGGAGACGCACCTGTCCCTTCCGGCAGGATCTATGCTGGAGCAGTGCATCACCATGGACGACCTGTCCTTGGCAAAATCCTCGCGCGGTTTCTTTAAGTCAGTTTTGTTTACGGCGATGATAACCGGAACGCCTCTCTTCTTGAGTTCCGCCATGACACCGTCTTCGTAGTCCGACCATGCATCCGGTTCTGTTATCAGCACCGCAACATCTGCGCGGTCGAATATCTTTGAGGTCTTTCCGAGCCGGGCCGATGAAAGCTCCGACTTATCATCCAAACCGGCCGTATCTAAAAAAACTACGGGCCCTATGGGCAGGAGCTCCATGGATTTCTCGACGACATCGGTCGTGGTGCCCGCTACCGGAGAGGTTATGGCCACATCCTGTCCCGCTATCATGTTAAGGAAGCTCGACTTGCCGACATTCGTCCGGCCGAATATCCCTATCTGCAACCTGAGTGATTTAGGCGTCTTTATCATTCCTGTACCCAAGTGACATAAGGTTCCTGGGAGAGAGCGCATTTTCGACCGCTTCCTTCCCCAGTTTCTCTTCAAGATACTCCCTCACGCTCCTGCCGCCGGAAGGGTTATACCCTTTTA
>JBAZFE010000147.1:0-2731 GCA_041653555.1 Candidatus Omnitrophota bacterium | reverse complement strand
GTCCATCTTGTAGTTGAGCGGATGCTTATTCTTCCACTCGACTATCTTGTCGGTCCATTCCTTGTCGTGCGGGCGATGGACTATCTTCAGCATCTCGTCGAGGACGCACTTGACGTCGCCGACTATCGGCACGTCGACCCTGACGCTCTTCGATATGGCTGAAGGGTCTATGTCGATATGTATGACCTTCGCGTGCGGCGCGAACTCATCGACCTTGCCCGTGACGCGGTCGTCGAAACGCGCGCCTATCGCTATCAACAGGTCGCAGTTCTGCACAGCGTGGTTCGCGTAACCCGTGCCGTGCATTCCGAGCATCCCGAGCGAAAGGTCATGGTTGCCCGGGAACCCTCCGAGGCCCAGCAGCGTCATCGTGACCGGCGAATTGATCTTCTCGGCAAGCTCCCTGAGCTGCTTCGACGCGCCCGAAAGTATGACGCCCCCGCCCGCGTAAATGACCGGCTTCTTCGACTCCGATATCAGCTTCACGGCCCGCCTGATCTGCCCGGGATGCCCGCAGTAAGTCGGCTTATAGCTGCGTATATTGACCTCGGCAGGATAATGGAACTCCGTCTCGGCCAGTTGGACGTCCGATGGCAGGTCTATAAGGACCGGCCCGGGCCTTCCGGTAGTGGCGATATGAAAAGCCTCTTTGATTATGCGCGCCAGGTCCTTGACGTCCTTGACCAGGTAATTATGCTTCGTTATCGGGCGCGTTATGCCGATCATATCGGCCTCCTGGAACGCGTCGTTTCCTATCATGAATGTCTTGACCTGGCCGGTTATCGCGATCATCGGGATCGAATCCATGTAAGCGGTCGCGATACCAGTGACGAGGTTCGTCGCGCCAGGGCCGGATGTCGCAATACAGACGCCGGGTTTTCCCGTGACGCGTGCGTAGCCGTCGGCGGCATGCGCCGCGGCCTGCTCGTGCCTGACCAGGTAGAATTTCAGGTCGGAATTATAGATCGCGTCGAAGAGCGGCAACGCCTGCCCGCCCGGATAGCCGAACGCGGCCCCGACGCCCTCTTTTTTGAGCGATTCGACAAGTATTCTCGCTCCGTTCATCTTAGTTGTCATTTCTATATTAACCTTTCATGACGGCGCCTGTGCTTGCGGATGTGACGAGCTTCGCGTAACGCGCGAGGTATCCCGTCGTTATCTTCGGCTTCTGCGCCTTTATTTTTTTCATTCGTTTAGCCAATTCAGGCTTCGAGACCTTCAATTCGAGTTTCCTCCCGGGGATATCTATCTCGATAATATCGCCGTCGCGTATCGCGGCGATCGGCCCGCCTTCGGCCGCTTCGGGCGATATATGCCCCAAGCACGGCCCCTGCGTCCCGCCCGAGAACCTTCCGTCGGTGATCAATGCGACCTTGTCCGCCAGGCCCATGCCGACTATCGTCGCCGTCGGGGATAACATCTCCCTCATCCCCGGGCCGCCTTTCGGCCCTTCGTAACGGATGACGACGCAATCGCCGGCCTTTATCTTCCCGGCCAGGATGGCCCTCATCGAATCTTCCTCGGAATTGAAGACCTTCGCCTTCCCGGTGAAACGTTTGATCTTCTCCTGGACTGCGGTCTGCTTGACTACGGCACCGTCCGGGGCGATATTGCCCTTCAGGACGGCGATCCCTCCTTCTTTATGGTAAGGCCTGTCAAGCGGCCTGATGACCTCTTCGTCATCGATCCGCGCGGCGTCGGCGATCTCGAATATCGTCTTGCCGCTGACGGTCATGTGGTCGTTGAGCTTCGATCTGAGCCTCTTCATGACCGCGGGGATACCGCCCGCGAACTCGAGGTCTTCCATAAAATATTTTCCGGACGGCAGGATGTCCGAGATATGCGGAGTATCCCTGCTTATCCTGTCATACATTTCAAGCGGGACCTTTATACCCAGCTCGTGGGCAATGGCCGTCATATGAAGGACCGTGTTCGTCGAACCGCCGAGCGCCATGTCGACACGCATCGCGTTCTCGAACGCCTTCACCGTCATTATCTTTTTGGGCGTAATATCCTTTTTGACGAGCTCGACTATCCTCTCGCCGCTGACATAAGCGATCCTCTCCCTGTTTGCCGATGAGGCAAGGGCAGTCGCCCCGCCCGGCATGGCCATACCTATCGCCTCCGAGACGCATGCCATCGTGTTGGCCGTATAAAGCCCCTGGCACGCTCCGGCGCCCGGGCAGGCGTTGCATTCGAGCTCATCAAGCTCGGCCTTCGAAATATGCCCCGCCCTATGCCTTCCGAGGGCCTCAAGGGTGTCCTTGACGAACGAAAGCCGCCTCATCTGCGAGCGGCCCGATATCATCGGCCCGCCTGTAACGACGATAGCCGGTATATTCATGCGCGATGCGGCCATCATCATGCCGGGAGTTATCTTATCGCAGTTCGTGAGCAAAATAAGCCCGTCTAAGGCATGCGCGGTAGTGACCATTTCGACCGAGTCGGCTATAAGCTCCCTCGACGGAAGCGAACAATGCATGCCCAGATGCCCCATGGCGATGCCGTCGCAAATAGCGGGAATGCCGAAGACAAAAGCGGCGCCGCCTGCGGCGTATATCCCATGCTCTATAGAACGCTCCAGTTCCCTTAAATGGATATGGCCCGGCACGAGGTCCGTAAAGCTGGACGCGATGCCGATAAACGGCTTGTCTATCTCGGACTTAGTCATGCCTGTTCCGTACATAAGCGCGCGGCTACCGACCTTTTCGAGGCCTTTTTTGACCCTTTC
>JBAZFE010000146.1:0-2735 GCA_041653555.1 Candidatus Omnitrophota bacterium | reverse complement strand
ATTACATCAGATCGATAGCCATATCGACGACAATGGGTCCCGGCGTCAGGCTGGACCTTTCGAATCTGGCAAGGGGTTAACGAGAGATGGAAAAACTAAGCCGTAAGTTAAAGGGATTGATGGTAGATGAGGTGGCGGGCCTTATAAAGAAGAACCCGTACCTCTTTTTCGTGAATTTCGAAAAGGTCAAAGCCTCGAAGACCGAGAAGCTCAGGAAGACGCTGAAGAAGTCATCGTCCGAGTTGAAGGTCGTAAAGAGGTCGATACTGAAGCTTGCGCTTAAGAAGCAGAAGCTCGACCCGCTCTGCGACATGGCTGATACGTCGTCAGGCGTCGCCTTTTCTAAGGAGGACCCGACAAAGGCCTCGAAGATACTGTACGATTTCTCGAAAGTCGAGACGAACATGGCCATAAGGGGCGGTTACGTCGACGGCCAGGCCATCTCGATAGAGAGCGTCAAGGAATTGGCCATGATGCCGCCGCGCGATGTCATGCTGGCGAGGGTCATCGGAGGCATGAAGGCGCCGATATCCGGATTTGTCTATGTGTTGAACGGGAATTTACAGAAGCTCGTTAGGGTGCTTAACGAGATATCAAAGAAAAAAGAAGTCAAATAAAACAGAAGGAGAAGGAGGCTAAGATGGCAGAAGTAGCGGAGAAGGTAGAGCTCAGCAAGAAGTTGAATGACGTAATGAAGTCGGTCGAAGAGATGAGCGTTCTCGAGCTTTCGACGCTCGTAAAGGCTATGGAAGAGAAATTCGGTGTGACCGCGGCCGTTCCGATGGCTGCTGCAGCTGCCCCGGCCGGTGCGCCCGCCGCCGCAGTGGAAGAGAAGACGTCCTTTACGGTAGTATTGACCGATTGCGGCGCCAACAAGATCAACGTTATCAAAGAGATCCGCGCGGTAACTACCCTCGGCCTGAAAGAAGCCAAGGACCTCGCTGACACAGCTCCGAAGCCGGTGAAGGAGAACATACCGAAAGAGGAAGCTGAGATGATAAAGAAGAAGCTTGAAGCGGCCGGAGCGAAGGTCGAACTTAAATAACGTCCCACTAAACCAAACCCAGGGATAGCATATGGCGATTAAAAGGAAGAATTACGCGAAATTACCTGAACTCTATGAGATGCCGAATCTCCTGGATATCCAGGTGCGTTCTTACGAGGAGTTCCTCCAGGTCGATCTCCCTAAGTCCAAGAGGGAGAATAGGGGCCTTGAAGAGGTATTCCACGAATTCTTCCCAATAGAGAGCCCGGACGGAGCGTATAAGCTCGAGTATGTCAGCTACTCTCTCGGGAAGCCGAAGTATGACGATTTCGAATCGTTGAAGCTTGGGATGACCTTTGCGGTACCGCTTAAGCTCAAGATAAGGCTTAAGGGCAAGAAGGACATAAAGGAACAGGAAGTCTATCTGGGCGAACTGCCCCTTATGACCACGACGGGCACCTTCATCATCAACGGCGACGAGAGGGTCATCGTGAGCCAGCTGCACCGCTCTCCCGGCGTGTCGTTCGAGGAAGAGACGCATCCGAACGGGAAGAAACTCTTCTCCGCGAGGGTGATACCCTACAGGGGATCATGGATAGAGTTTGAGTTCGACGTTAACGACTGCCTCCACGCCGTCATAGACAGGCGCAAGAAGGTCGTCGCTACCGTACTGTTGCGCGCGATGGGCTATTCGACCGACACGGACATCCTCGACGCGTTCTGCGGCGTTGAGACGAAGGCGCTTAAGGAGAAGCAGGACCTTAAGGACCTGGTCGGCCACACGCTCGCCGCTGACGCGACGGATGAGAAGACCGGGGACGTAATAAACCTTAAATATAAAAAGCTCGATAAGGACCTCGTTGAGGACCTCTGGGACAAGCACCACGTAAGGTCGATCCAGCTGCTGAGGCAGGTCTCTCCGGAGATCGAGCATACGCTGCTGAAGGACCACGTCAAATCGAGGGACGAGGCGTTAATAGATATATATAGGAAGCTGCGCCCCGGAGATCCCGCTACGGTGGAATCGGCGCAGAACCTGATCAATAGGCTCTTCTTCGATCCGAAGAGGTATGACCTCGGCCGCGTAGGCAGGCATATGGTCAACAGGAAGGTCGGCCTTAACCTCCCGCTCGACCAGAGGACCGTCACTCCCGAGGACATGGTCGCCATCATCAAATGCCTTATCAAGCTGAAGAACGGCGAGGGCGAGATAGACGATATCGACCATCTCGGCAACAGGCGCATACGTACGGTCGGGGAATTGCTCCAGAACCAGTTCAGGATAGGGCTCGCGCGCCTCGAAAGGTCTATCAGGGAGAGGCTCTCCATATACGACCTCGAGAACATAATGCCGCACAACCTGATAAATTCGAAGCTCGTTTCAAGCGTAATAAGGGATTTCTTCGGACGTTCACAGTTATCGCAGTTCATGGACCAGACGAACCCGCTCGCAGAGATGACACACAAGCGCCGTTTAAGCGCGCTCGGGCCGGGCGGCCTTTCAAGGGAAAGGGCCGGTTTCGAGGTCCGCGACGTCCACCATTCGCATTACGGCCGCATCTGCCCTATAGAGACGCCTGAAGGCCCGAACATAGGCCTTATAGCGTCGCTCTGCACCTACGCGCAGATAAACGAATTCGGTTTCATCGAGACGCCTTACAGGAAGGCCGAGAAGGGCAGGACGACCGAGAAGATAGACTATCTTTCCGCGGATACCGAAGACAAATATATAATCGCCCAGGCGAACGCG
>JBAZFE010000145.1:0-2868 GCA_041653555.1 Candidatus Omnitrophota bacterium | reverse complement strand
CGCCTTCGTGATATACAGGTAGGAGTTCGCGTCGAAACGCTTGACGAAACCGTCCCCCTTGTACCTCAGGTAGCCCTCGACCTCGAAGTCGGTCTTGAAACGGAAACTGTAATTCTTCTCCTTCAGCCTCCTCGAGAACTTCTCCTCCATCGACTGGTCGCTCATGTATGTTATATGGCCGATCATCCTCGCGACGGCCAGCCCCTTCTCGGGCTGTCCGAGGCCGTAATAATTGCCTTCGCGCCATTCCGGGTCGGCCATGACCGCCTGCCTGCCGACCTCATCGAACGCGATCTGCTGCGGCGAATGCTTGAGAGCCGTCGCTATCGGTATGGCCGAACGGACCCTTTCGGGATATGAAGCGACCCACTGCAGGGCCTGCATTCCGCCCATCGAACCGCCGACGACACAAAGCAGCTTATCAATGCCGAGATGGTCTATAAGGTGCCTCTGCGCGTTCACCATGTCGGATATCGTTATCAGGGGAAAATCGATCGCATACGGCCTCCCGGTCTTCGGGTTGATCGAGGACGGCCCGGTGCTCCCCTTACATCCGCCGATGACATTCGAGCATATGACAAAATATTTCGTCGTGTCAAAAGCCTTGCCCGGCCCTATCATCGAGTCCCACCATCCGAGCTCTTTTACGCCGTCGCCCTCACGGAGGCCGGCGGCGTGGGCATCGCCCGATAGGGCATGCCCGACGAGTATCGCGTTGCTCTTCTCTTTATTCAGCTCGCCGTAAGTCTCATAGGCCAGTGTTATCGGCCCAAGCGACTGCCCGGACTCCAGCTTAAGCTCTTTCGGAGGTTCCGCAAAAGTATAATACCGGACCTTTATCGTCCCTGCGTTACCGTGTGTTGACATTAATTCTCCTTACTAAGCGCCTGGTCAATATCGGCGATTATGTCGTCTATATGCTCGAGCCCTATCGAGAGGCGGATGAAATCAGGCGTGACACCGGTGGCGATCCGCTCCTTCTCGCTCAACTGCTGGTGTGTGGTCGTAGCCGGGTGTATCGCGAGGCTCTTCGCGTCCCCGATATTCGCAACGTGGGATATCAACTCGAGCGATTCTATGAACTTCTTTCCTGACTTCAGCCCGCCCTTTATCCCAAAACCGATAAGGGCGCCGGCTCCCTTTTTCAGGTATTTCCTCGCCCTTTCGTGATCAGGGCTTGAGGAAAGGCCGGGATAATTCACCCATGAGACCCTCGGATGCCCCTTGAGGTGCTTTGCCACGGCAAGGGCGTTCTCACAGTGCTTCGGCATCCTGAGATGGAGCGTTTCAAGGCCCTGCAGCAGCAGGAAGGAATTGAACGGCGATATGGCCGCGCCAAGGTCCCTTAATAATAAGACTCTTGCCTTCACAATATACGCTATATTCCCGGACGGCTTCAAAGCCTTCACAAAATCCAAACCATGATAGCTGGCTTCCGGCCCCGATATAAGGGGGAACTTCCCGCCCTTTGTCCAGTCGAACTTTCCGGAATCCACTATTAGCCCGCCGAGCGAAGTCCCGTGCCCTCCGATAAATTTCGTGGCGGAATAGACTACGATATCAACGCCGAAATCTATCGGCCGCAGCAGGTACGGTGCGGAAGTATTGTCCAGGACCAGGGGTATGCCGTGCTTATGCGCGATCTTCGCGAGGCCTTCGAGGTCGGCCACATCAAGCTTCGGGTTACCGACCGATTCGGCATACAGCGCCTTCGTCTTCGGCGTTATCGCCTTATCGAACGCCTTGAGGTCATTGGACCTCACGAATTTCGTCTTGATCCCGAAGCGCTCGAATGTGTAATGCAGAAGGTTATATGTCCCGCCGTACAGGTTATCCGCGGATACTATCTCGTCCCCCGCCTTCGCGATGTTTAGCAGCGCGATCGCGATAGCCGCCTGCCCGCTTGCAACGGCCAATGCTCCGATACCGCCGTCCAGGAGCGCTATCCGCTTTTCCAATACATCGGTGGTGGGATTCATCAGGCGCGTGTATATGTTCCCGCCCTCCTTAAGGGCGAACAGGTTCGCGGCATGCTCCGAATCCCTGAACTGATAGGATGTGGTCTGGTATATCGGAACGGCCCTGGACCCGGTCACCGGGTCGGGCTCCTGCCCCCCATGCAGCGCTAATGTCTCGGCCTTTAACTTCGCGTCTATCTTGCTCATCTCTCTCCTTTTAAGACCCGGAAAACAAAAAACCCGGGCTAAAAAGCACGGGTCTGCGATACGACTGTATTTGCTTTTTAGCACATTTATTTAGCGGAGCAATACGCTTCAAATCGCCGCTTCTCACTTCCTTTTATTCTACCATCGCTTGATTTTTTGTCAAGGGTATAATTTTGGCTTCCGTCCTCGCGCCGTCAGCGCTCTGTTCGCGCAGCGCCTCTCGCAGGTCTTCATCCTTTACGAACCCAAGCTCCTTTAGTATCTCGCCGAAAACTACTCCCCTCCTCCAGTGTATATTAAGGGACTCATCAAGCTGTTCGGGAGTTATCTGCTTCTTCTCAAGGAGGATCTGTCCTAACGGCCTGTAAGTTTGCGACAGGACTTCCGTCCTCTTATATACCTGCGGCCCCAGTAATTCGCCGGTCTTGCTGCTCCTCCTGTCTTCCATGAATTTACTTCCCGACAGGTCCTTCAGGTACTTCTTTATCTCGACGAGCCTCTCGTTTATCTGCACCATATTGTTCATTTCGGAATGGCTTTGCCTGTTCACGACCGCGAGGGATACGCTCATCAGGTTGACTTTCGTCATCTTGTGCGTCCTGTCCTTCGCGTAAATGAAACCCTGCTTCCTGTCCTCTTTATTGTAGTGGAACGGGATGATCCGGTCAAAAGACAATATGATGTTGTGGCACACCTCCTTGAA
>JBAZFE010000144.1:0-2920 GCA_041653555.1 Candidatus Omnitrophota bacterium | reverse complement strand
CGGAATTCGTGGAACTGCTCAAGGCCTCCGCCGGCATCCCGGTGGCCACATATGACGAGCGCTTATCCACCAAGGAGAGCGAAAAGTTCCTGATATCATCGGACGTATCGCGCAGGAAGAGGAAGAACGTAATAGACAAGGTCGCTGCGCAACTCATACTTGAATCATATCTCGAGAGGCTGAAGAATAATGTACGAACTTAGCACGCTTAGGAACGGGACGCGCTGCTCCGCAAGGAGCCTGTTGGACAGGGACTCGCTCGCGATCGGCGTATGGCTTGGCGTCGGAGGGCGCTATGAGCCCAAGAAGATATCAGGCGTATCCCATTTCATCGAACATTTGCTTTTCAAAGGGACGAAGAAGCGTTCCGCCGAGGACATAAAGCAGCAGATCGAGGGCCGCGGCGGCGCGATGAACGGGTTTACATCCGAGGAATTCACATGCTATCTGGTAAAAGTCCTTAACAGGGACATGGAAAACGCTCTCGACGTCCTTTCCGATATGGTTTTCAACGCCAGGTTCTCCCCTAACGATATGAAGAAAGAGCGGCATGTCATAAAAGAAGAGATAAAGCTTTATGTGGACCTGCCTAACCATCATGTCCACGACCTGCTGATGGAGCTGCTCTGGCCGGAGCAGGCGCTCGGAAGGAACCTTGCCGGAACGCTGGAAACCGTGACCTCCATGACGCGCGATGATATCTGCGGATACAAGAATAAATATTATAACCCGCGCAATGTGGTGATCTCGGCATGCGGTAACCTCGATACCGCTGAGCTCTTCTCGTGCTGCGATAAATACTTCGGCTGCGCAAAAGACGGCAACAAGGCTGCTTATAAGAAGGCGGACGAGGCGCAGAGAAGACCGATGCTCAAGATATTGTCCAAGAAGACCGAACAGGCGCATATGGCCATAGGTCTGCGCGCCTTCGGAAGGAACGATCCCGACAGGTACGCGCTGACGCTCCTGCATATAATATTAGGCGGCAATATGTCGAGCAGGCTGTTCCGGGAAGTGAGGGAGAAGAAAGGGCTCGCGTACGAGATAGGGACCTCCGTAAAAAAATTGCATGATACGGGCGCCTTCATCGTATCGGCCGGCCTCGACAACAGGAACATCACAAAGACGCTCGATATAATAATGAAGGAGCTCAACAGGATAAGGACCAAAGATATAGGAAAGGGGGAGTTCGAGCGCGCCCGCGAGTTCTACAGGGGGCAGATGCTGCTCGGGCTCGAGGACACGATCGACCAGATGCTCTGGATGGGCGAGCATCTCTCATCCAAGGGAGAGATACCTACTCCGCAGGAGGTCGTCCGGAAGATCGCAAGCCTGACTCCCGATGACGTAAAACGCGCCGCGAAAAGGATAATTGTTAATTCCGGCCTTAACATGTCATTGATAGGCACTATCGATAAATCGCAGGAAAAAGAGATCTCTAAGGCGCTTAACATCGGGTGAGGGAGCGCAACCAAAGGAGACCTGGAATGAAAAGAAAGAGTACGCAAAAGGAAGATGTCATCAAGTTCGGCACGGACGGCTGGAGGGGATTGATAGCGGACGACTTCACGTTCGATAACCTCCGCATCGTCGCGCAGGCCTGCGCCGAGTATTTCAACGACGAATTCAAGGCGAAGCGCGGGATCATTATCGGCTACGATACCCGTTTCATCTCCGATAAATTCGCCCAGGCGGTCGCCGAGGTCCTCGCGGCCAACGGTATTAAAGTATACCTTTCCGACAGGCCTTCACCCACACCTACGACAAGTTATAACATCCGCCACATGGGCCTGAACGGCGGCCTTATCATAACGGCAAGCCATAATCCCGGGCGTTTCAGCGGGCTGAAGATAAAAACACCTAAAGGCTCGCCGGCAGACCAGACGGTGACCCATAAGGTTGAATCCTTCCTTTATAAGAGCAAGGTAAGGACGGTCCCGCTTGCGGACGCGATCGGATCGGGCAGGATCGAGATGATCAACCCGATGCCGAGATATATCGAGGCTGTAAGGAAATACCTTGACCTCGACCTGCTGAAGAACTGCAACATCAAGGTCCTGGCCGAGGCGATGCACGGCGCCGGCAACAGTTACCATGCCGAGGTATTGAAAGGGACGAAGGTACCGATTGACGTGATGAACTCCGAACCGAACCCCACATTCGAGGGTTTGAAACCGGAGCCGTTACCCCATAATATGCCGAAATTCATGGCCGAGATGAAAAAGGGCAATTACGATATAGGGTTAGCCACCGACGGCGACGCGGACAGGGTAGGCGCCGCAGCTCCGGGCGGCAGGTTTATAACCCCCGGAGAGATAATGTGCCTTATAGCGCTGCACTTCATAGAGAACAGGCACTGGAGGGGCGCGCTGGTCAAGAACATCGCCGGGCCGATGCTTATGAACAAGATAGCTAAACATTATAACCTAAAGTTCTTTGAGACGCCCGTCGGCTTCAAGCATATAGCGAAATTGATGCAGACGGACAACGTGCTTGTCGGAGGGGAAGAATCCGGAGGCATAGGCGTCAAGAACTACATTCCCGAGAGGGACGGTATCCTTACGGGGCTGCTGCTTGTCGAGATGATGCAGCAGGAGAAGAAGCCGATACTCGCGCTGATCGAGGATATGGAGAAGAAATTCGGGAAATTCAGGTACCACAGGCAAGACGTTGAGATACCGCTCAAGACCAGGGAGAAGGTCGTAAAGGAGCTGTTCGCGAAACTCCGGGGCAATGCCGGAAAGATCTTCAAGCGGAAGGTGGTCGACATAAAAACCTACGACGGCCTGAAGTTCATATTCGATGACGAAAGCTGGCTGCTCATAAGGCCGTCCGGCACAGAGCCGATCCTGAGGGTATACAGCGAAGCCCACTCCGATAAGGAAGCTAAGGAACTGATCAATATAGTCGACAAAATGTC
>JBAZFE010000143.1:0-2982 GCA_041653555.1 Candidatus Omnitrophota bacterium | reverse complement strand
CCTCGCAGACTACGGTATATTCGCCCGCGCCCCATGCGCTCTGCGGCGTAAGGGCATATTCGTAGATGCCGGTCGAGCCGACTTCCTTCATCGCCGTCGCCGCGACCCTCGTTACATTGTTCGCGTCGTATACGGTTATCGTAGGCGACATGCCGGTCGTGGTCCTGAACCTGATGTCGGTAGCCGCGTCGAACGCCGCGGATGTAGGCCTTGTCAGTATCTCGGCCTGCACGCCCTTCGCGAGTTCGGCGGCGAGCTGCTGCGCGACCTGTTCGCTCAGGGATTGCGTGTCCGTGCCGGCGATGACCCCGACCTTATCCTCTATATTGTCGACTATCGCCTTGACCGCGGCTATATCGGTCTTGACGGTGCTGATCTTCGCGTCGAGGTTCGTGCCGATGGAGGTCTCGAGCGTATCGATCTTCGTCTTGATCTCGGTCGTTTGGGTCGCCAGGTCGGTGCCTATCGCCGTCTGGAGGTTGGTAAGCTGGGTCGCGACCGTCGTGCCGAGGCCCGCTATCGACTTCGGTATGTTCAGGGAATAGCTCAACCCGGACGAATACGTCTCGCCGGAATAGACTATGTCCACTTTAGCGAAATACATCGCGTTCTGGTCGAGGCCTGTCGTCGGCCATTCCTGCCAGAAGACGCCGTTCGCGTCGGAAGTAGCGGCCGTCAATGTCTGCAGCGGGCCGCCCGCCGAGTCATAAATATGCACAGTGCAGGAGCTCGGCTGGCTCAATATGAACCCGCCTCTCTCCACCCACGAGTTGATAAGGAACTTATCCGCCGAGGCGTTGTAAGAGAAGTTGCTCATGACATGGTATTCGGGCGACAACGAGGATTCGGTCATGCTTATCTCTATCGACATGCTATCGGCCGTCGTTATCCAGTTACGGTTCGACTTATCGAGGTAATCCGTCCTCGACCATGTCGTCGAGTAAGTGCCGTACGGATAGCTGTGCGTGACCGGGGCCGTCAGGTCCGCGGCCGCCCATCCGGACGTATCTATGACGAATAGCTTATCGAGGAAGTCCTCGGTGGTCGCGCTCTTGACGTTCCACGTCACGTCATAGTACTTGATAGTGAATACCGCGTCGGAATCGTCATACGCATCGGAGAGGTTCGTGTTAGCGGCCCTTACCCTGAACTTGACCGCTGCGCTCTGGACGTTCGCGACCGTCCACGAATAGCTGGTTATCGCTTCCGTCGTGCCGCTGCCGTTATCGCTTATGGCGGCAGTATTGATCTTCGTCCAGGTCGCGTATAGCGGCGAATCGGCCGAGTAATAGAGGTCGACCGTGCCCGCGGTACCGGTCGTGCCCCAGTTCACGGTAGTGCCCGGTTTCAATGCGTAGAACGTATTGCCGCCGTTCGGCGTGTTGACACGGAACTTAGGCAATATCTTGAACGCGCCCGAGATATCGGTGACGTTCGTATTGACGAGGTCGGTTATCCTGATATAACGCGTCCCGACGCTGTCCGGCACACTCCAATTCAATGTATAATGGCCCGCGCCGTCGTATGCCGGCGTTCCGCCGATCGTTTCGGGCGACGTGAAGCTCGAGTTGTCGTCAAATTCCACGAGGAACGACTTCTCTGAAGAACCGCTCCTCGTCCATGTTATGGCGTTAGTGTCCGATACGTTCCATTTATCGTTTGCGGCCGGCGATGTCACCGCCACGGTCGCCTCGCCGACGATCTTGAACGGTTCGGAATCGGCGGTGTATTGGACCGGGGTCCCTCCTCTTAACCTGATGACCGCGTTCGGGCATACCGCGGCTTCGGTCACCGTCCATGTGAAAGTATGGTCATACTTCGGGAATGTCGTCAATAAGGTCTCCGCGCCGTCGACAACAAGATAGACGTGCACGCCGTTGCCGAGGCCCGCATCGAGCCAGTTGACCGTCACCGACTCACCGACTTCCCATATCGTAGAAGAGGTCGGGCTCGTGACCTTGATGCCGTTCACTGTAAAAGCGCCGGAAGTCGACGATACATTGGTATCGGATGTTATCTTGATCTTCGCGGCCGCGCTCGACGGTGATATCGAGGATCCTATCGTCCACGAGTATGTCCCGGTGCCCAGCAATACCGGCGATGCGCCGTTTATCGGGTCGCCGAAGTTGGTCCCATCCGCGGCATAATAGATATTGCAGGTAGAGCCCGAACCCGCGGCTGTCCATGTTATCGACTGGGTCTCTCCGATAGCCCACGTCGCGCCGGCGGCAGGTAAGCTTATCTTTATACCCTTCAACGTGAATACCGGGGATTCCACGGACAACCCGGTATCCGTGCCGGAAACAACCTGAATTTTGAGTTTCGCGTTCGCCGACGGCGTGTAGACCAGCGTGTTCGGCGTCCATGAATACGTCCCCGCGGTCACGTTAACGGGTGAAGCATTTATCGGCGTTGCGCTATAATTGCTTCCGCCGTCACTGCTGTAGAGTATATTGACATTACCCGATACGCCGGCCGACGACCACGTGACGTTCGACGCGACTCCCTGCGTTATCACGGCATTAAGGGCCGGGGCGGTCACCCTCATGCCCTTAAGGATGAAAGCCGGCGATGTGGCCGTAAAGCTGCCGGCTACGATCTTGACCTTTGCCGTCACTGACGGCGTGATCGTCGAGCCTATCGCCCACTGGTAAGTGTTGTTACCGGGATAGACTTCGTTGTTGGCGATATCGGTCGCTATCGCGACCTGGTCCGAGAAATCCCCGAGGACCGAATAGTATACCGTAGCGGCCGCGGAACCCGTGCCTGCCGACAGCCATTGCACGCCTTGGGTCGAACCTATGAGCCAGCTGGCGTTTAATGCCGGCGCGGTGGTCTTAAGGCCGGCGATGGTAAAGTTGGCGTCTGAGGCATCGTCCATAGGCGCGGTATACGGGTTCGCGGGTTCCGGATCATCCGCCGGGGTTTCCGCGAGTATCTTTATCCTCGCCCTCACAGACGGAGTGACACCGGCCGTGCTTG
>JBAZFE010000142.1:0-2993 GCA_041653555.1 Candidatus Omnitrophota bacterium | reverse complement strand
GTATGTAGGTATGCAGGGGCCATACACCGAGGGGACATACCTTGGAAGATGTATGTCCCCTCGGTGTATGGCCCCTTATCTTTTATGCGCAAATAGCTTGATTATCGAGCGGCGGGTGAAAAGGTAGAGGAAGAAGGCCGGCGCGGCAACAAGGCATATAAACACGTGGAGCCAGTAATAGACGTTAAGTATGCTGCTTACGGATGTCGGGCCGTTGCCGGACGGCATAAAGAAGCGTAGGAAAGCGATAAAGATCAGTATCGATACGCCGGAGAAGAACCCCAGCCCCGATATGACAAGCAGGATATTCCGGGCCCAGTTCTTGTACGATAGTATCCCGAAGCCCATCACGATAGACAATATCCCGAAGCAGGTAAATATCGTGAAATTGATCGCGAGGAATCCCCGGTGCACGATGTCCGTATTTGAGAATATGTAATTGTAACGGACCCAGAAGCGCGCGAGCTGGAACGCGCCGAAGCAGAGAAGGTAGAATCCCGATAGCTGGACAAGCAACTTCCTCATGTAGCTATTATACGACTTTTATAGTAAAATACAACAAAATGGACATAATAACCGGGCTGTTTAGGGAGATCTGGCACACGTTCAACGAGGCCGCGCCGTACATACTGTTCGGCACGTTCATGGCCGGCGTCATCCAAATATTCGTGGACAAGGACAAGATAGCCCGGCACCTCGGAAAACCGGGTTTCAAGTCGGTATTCCTTGCCGCGCTCTTCGGTGTGCCGCTGCCGCTCTGCTCATGCGGCGTCCTGCCGACGGCAATGTCACTGCGCAAGAACGGCGCGTCGAGGGGCGCCACGCTCGCGTTCCTGATCTCGACCCCTGAGACCGGTATCGATTCGATATTGCTGTCGAGAATATCTTCGGCCACAAGGAGAAGGCGCCGGAACTGCCGAAAGAAGATAAGTGCCCGCATTGTCGCGAGGCCGCAGGCCGAAGCGAGGCCGGCGCGCACAGCCCTAATTACGGCAAGCGCTTTATCGACGGGATGGAATACGCGTTCGTCGACCTGCTCGGCGATATCGCGCTGTGGCTCGCGCTCGGCATCGGCATCGGCGGTGTCATATCGTATTTCGTGCCGGTGTCATTCATCGAAAATTATCTCGGAAAGAACTTCTCGGCGATGCTGATAATGCTTGTCATCGGCATACCGCTTTATATCTGCGCGTCAGCGTCGACGCCGATCGCGTCCGCATTGATCGCGAAAGGGATGGCCCCGGGGACCGCGCTCGTATTCCTGCTCGCGGGGCCGGCGACGAATACCGCCGGCATAATGGCAGTCGGGAAATTCCTCGGCAAGAGGTCGGTCGTTATATACCTTGCCGCGATAGCCATATGCGCGATAGGGTTCGGCCTCCTGCTTAACTATATCTATGATGCAATGCATATAAACGCGAGGGCGCTGATGGGAAGCGGCGGGCATTCGATGCTGACGCACCATCTCGGACTTATCGCCGCGCCGGTGCTCATAATACTCATGATAAACGCGGTTTTTCGCCGTAATAAATGCGCCGTTTGACGGGGTAATTTGATATAATAGCCATATATAGAAGGAGGCAGGGCATGAAAAAGCTGATAGCGCTGATGGTGATAATGTGTTTTGCCGCGACATGTTCCGCAGCGTGGGGAAATAAGGGCACCGGTTCGAAGACTCCCGGGACGGAGACGAAAAAGGAATCGGTCGGCCTGATAATATGGAACGGCAGGGTCACCTCGGTCAACATGCCGCAGAATGAAATCGTCGTAAAAGACGATAAGTCGACCTACGACAAAGTGTTCATCGTCAAGCCCGAGGTCTTCAAGGCCGTAAAGGTCGGCGACGCGGTCGAGCTCAAGACCAAACCGGATTCCTCCATCGTCGAGAACTTCAAGGTCACGAAGGCCGTACAGGCGGATACTGCAATCACTCCTGCTAAGAAAAAGAAATGAGTATGAAGAGTTTTATCAAGGACCTTAAAGTCAACGACGGCATAAATTCCGTCTTTTTCCTCAAGAAGAAAGAGCTCGCGCGCACGCAGGCGGGGAAGCCCTATCTTAAATTGACGCTGTCGGACAAGACCGGCCGCATGGAAGCGAAGATGTGGGAGGGCGGCGAACAGGCCGACGAGATGGTCGCGACGGGCCAGGCGGTATTCGTTCGCGGCCGCGTCGATTCCTATAACGGCCTGCAGATACGCGTAGATGAGATACGCCTCGCCGACCAGAAGGAATACAAGTTCGAGGAGCTTGTCCGCTCCGTAGAGGATCCGGAAAAAATATTTAAAAATATCAAAGAGATGCTCGACGGCATCACCGACAAGTGGCTCGTTGCGCTGGCGAAGGAATTCCTCGACGACGAAGAGCTGATGGCGAAGTTCAGGAAATCGCCCGGCGCGCAGAACTGGCACAACGCGTACATCGGCGGGCTCATGGAGCACACCTACGAGGTCATGCACATCTGCCGCGAGGTATGCGGGCTGTACCCCGAGGCCGACCGCGACGCGGTGATCATCGGCGGGTTCACGCACGATATCGGAAAGACGGTCGAGCTCGACATAAACACCTTTGAATACACGCTCGACGGCGGGCTGATAGGGCACCTGACGCTCGGTTTCGAGATATTGTCGCGCAAGATAGCGGGCATCAAGGGATTCCCGCAGGATAAGGCCCTGGCGCTCAAGCATATAATCCTCGGCCACCACGGCGAGTACGACCAGCAGTCGCCGATCCTGCCGAAGACGCTCGAGGCGACGGTCGTCTACCACGCCGACGAGCTCGTCTCGCAGGCGAACGCGGTCAAGGAAGTCATCGCGCAGCAGTCCGACGGCGACAAGCTCTGGTCCAACTTCATCACCATCAAAAACCGCAAGTACCTGCTGAAAAGGTAGGGGTAGGGGCCATACACCGAGGGGACACACCTGCCGGAGGCGCAGTGACAGATAGCTCAAATATATTTTTGTGGATCATAAAGACCTGCGTTAAAGTCACGC
>JBAZFE010000141.1:0-3176 GCA_041653555.1 Candidatus Omnitrophota bacterium | reverse complement strand
AGTCGTCCGTAGAGGAACTTACTAAAATAAAGGGTATCGGCGAGAAGACCGCGGAAAAGATGCTTAAGAGCGCGAAAGAGCTGGCCGGAAAATAAATGAAAAAAACTAAAGAAGAGACGAAAAAAGAAGAGGTAAAGAAGGCCAAGAAACCCGAACCTAAGGCCAAGGCTAAAGCCGCCGTAAAAACAGTTAAAGCGGCAAAGCCCAAGGCGAAAGCTGCGCCGAAGAAAAAGGAAACCAAGGTTAAGGCCGTTCCGGTTGCGCCGGCACCGAAGGTTGAAATCAAGCCCGCACCGATCATACCAAAACCTGCTCCGGTTGTACCTAAAGTAGAGCAAAAACCGGTTATCGCGGCTCCAAAAGTTGAAGTCAAGCCCGAGCCGGCGAAACCTGAGCCGGTGAAACCGGCCGCTCCCAAGATTGAAGTCAAACCTGCTCCTGTAGCTGCGCCCGTGCCTGCAGCACCTGAGGCGGCGAAGCCGGCCATGCCTGCGGTCAAGAAAGAGCTGGTAAAGATAGTTGCAAAATTCCCGATGGCGCTAAAGGACCTTGCCGCGAAGATAAACGCGAAGCCCAACGACATAATCGTGAGGCTTATGAGGCTCAAGGTCATGGCCACTATCAACCAGGCGGTTGATATCGAGGTCGCTAACCTGATCTCCGCGGATTTCGGTTTTGAGTTCGAGAAGCCGCTCACGCATGAGCAGGAGATATTAAAGGCTTTTGAGGTAGAGGACAAGACCAAGCTCGTTTCGCGCGGCCCGGTCGTAACGTTGATGGGCCATGTCGACCACGGCAAGACCTCGCTCTTGGACGCGATCAGGAAATCCAGCCTGGCCGATAAAGAGTCCGGCGGCATCACACAGCATATCGGGGCGTATGTAGTCAAGGTCGGGAAAGGGAACGTGACGTTCCTGGATACGCCCGGCCACGAGGCGTTCACCGCTATGAGGGCGCGCGGCGCGCAGGCGACGGACATCGTAATACTTGTCGTCGCTGCCGATGACGGCGTAATGCCCCAGACCAAAGAAGCTATTGACCACGCCCGCGCGGCCGAAGTACCGATAGTCGTCGCGCTGAACAAGATAGATAAACCGGAAGCGAACCCGGATAGGGTTAAGAAGCAATTGAACGAGCTCGGGCTCATGTCCGAGGACTGGGGCGGCAAGACAGTCATGATCGGCGTCTCGGCGAAGACCGGCAAGGGCATAGAAGAGCTTCTTGAGATGCTTATGCTCGAGGCCGAAATGCTCGAGTTGAAGGCCGACCCGACCGGGAATACGAAGGGTGTCGTGATCGAAGGCAAGATATCCAAAGGCGGCGGCCCCATAGCTACCGTACTCGTACAGAAGGGGACATTGAGGCCCGGGGATATTGTCGTAGCGGGCCTGCATTACGGCAAGGTCAGGGCCATGATCAATGACCTCGGCCACAGGCTTAATGAGGCGCCTCCTTCAAAGCCGGTAGAGATACTCGGCCTGGCCGGGCTTCCCGAAGCGGGAGACATATTTTTCACCGTCCCGGACGAGAAGACGGCGAGGGAGCTCGTCGAGAAGCGCAGGCAGGAAGCCAAAGCGGCGCAGATGCAGCCGGTCAAGAGGATAACCCTGGAAGAGCTTTCACAGCAGGTCAAGGAAGGCAAGGCCAAGGAGTTGAAGGTCATAATCAAGGCCGACGTGCAGGGTTCTGTCGAGGCGCTTGAACAGTCGCTGAAGAGCCTCGGCACGAGCGATATAAATCTCGACGTGATACACTCGGGCGCCGGGAGCATAAACGATTCGGATGTCATGCTCGCCGCCGCTTCGAACGCGATAATCATAGGTTTCCATGTCGAATATACCCCCGAGGGGGAAGAGGCGGCCAAGCTGGAGAAGGTCGACGTCAGGATCTATAGGATCATATACGAGGCGATAAACGACGTCAAGAACGCGATGGAAGGCATGCTTGACCCGACGATAACCGAGGTCTTTGTCGGCCGCGCCGATGTCAGGCAGGTCTTCAAGGTCACGAAGGCAGGGACGATCGCGGGATGTTTTGTCGCCAAGGGCAAGATAACCAGGAACGCCGGCTGCCGTCTCTGGAGGGACAAGGATAAAGTATACGAGGGCAAGATCGCCTCGGTCAAGCGTTTCAAGGACGACGTGAAGGAGGTCGCGGAAGGTTTTGAGTGCGGCATCGCGCTCAGCAATTTCGACGACCTGAAGGCCGGAGACGTTATAGAAGTATTTGAACTCAAGAGGACCGCAAGGAAGCTCTAAAATATGAAGAAGAGGGTATTAAGCGGGATGCGCCCCACGGGCAAATTGCACCTGGGCCATCTTGCCGGCGCGCTGAAGAATTGGGTGGAGATGCAGGATAAGTACGACTGCTTCTACATGGTCGCCGATTACCACGCGCTGATGAGCGAATACGCGGACCCGTCGGCGATGAAAGATAACATCATCGACAACACCGCGGATTTTCTCGCGTGCGGCCTCGACCCGGAAAGGTCGGTCATCTTCGTGCAGTCCGATGTGCCGGAGCATCTCGAACTGAACATGATACTTTCGGCGATAACGCCGCTTTCATGGCTAGAACGCTGCCCAACATATAAGGAGCAGCTAAGGGAAGTTGAGGGCAGGGACCTCACTACATACGGATTTCTCGGCTACCCGGTACTCCAGGCGGCCGATATAATGATATACAAGGCGAATGCCGTGCCTGTCGGAGAGGACCAGCTCCCGCATCTCGAGCTGACCAGGGAGATAGCGCGCAAATTCCATTATTTATATAAGAAAGAGATATTCCCGGAGCCGGAGGGGCTGTTGACGCAGACGCCGCGCCTGCTCGGAGTGGATAACAGGAAGATGTCCAAGAGCTACGGCAACGCCGTGAACCTTTCGGACTCTCCCGACGAAGTGAAGAAGAAGATAAAGGCGATGATAACGGACCCGCAGAGGATAAAGAAGGACGATCCCGGGCATCCCGATATCTGCAACGTATATTCGTATTACAAGTACTTCTTCCCGGAACTGGCCGGAAGCATTCCCGCGGAATGCAAGTCGGCAAGGATAGGATGTGTCGCGGACAAGGCGAAGCTCGCGGATTGCATAGTCGAGCTGCTCAGGCCCATCCAGGAAAGAAGGAACAGGATATTAAGCGACAGGGCAGGGCTCGAGGCGGTCCTTAAAAAGGGC
>JBAZFE010000140.1:0-3236 GCA_041653555.1 Candidatus Omnitrophota bacterium | reverse complement strand
GTTGGAGTCCATTGCGGCCCTTCCCGCGAGGGTCCTTGCCTTCAATAGGTGATAGAAAAGTATATTGACGAATATGAGCTCAAACAGGAACAATGGCATAAATAACGACGAAGCGGCGACGAACATGCCCATGCCCATAAACTCGAAAAATACGAAGGGGACGGAGAATAACGAAAGGAAGACCGCCTCCCCTAAATAGGAGAACCTTCCGCCGCGCGTTATAAAGCTCTTCCATTTGCCGCCGGCGGCCATGAGCAGGCCTATCACGCCGGCGGTCCATCCGGAGAGCCAGACGCACATGAATAATACCGTCGCGGACTTTTCCGGGGTCAGGTCCGGTGACGTTAGGAACGCAGTAAGCACGAGTATTATGAATGAGAGCACCGCGCCGGGTATAAAATATTGCGTATTCGTGAAAAAATATACCTTCTCGTAACTTGTCCGGAGGGCGTCCTTCAGGCGGTCGATGGACGTACTGATATCGGTGTGGTTGGTTTGCTCAAGCTTAATATAATCCGAGAGTTTAAGCAGCCATTCGACGGCCTTTTTTTCGTCGCCGCTAAGCATGGATACATCCTTCGACACCCGTTTTATCGCGAACTCACCCCTCTTCTCTTCTATTATTGTAATGCATCCTTTAACCGCGGCGCTGACCAGCGCGGCAGTCAATGCCTTGTTATCAAAGCCCATCTTAGAGATATACCTGCATGCTGCGGGGGATACACCCTTCGGCGGGGCGAACAACGGCACGATGACACCCTTCTCGGGGTCCCTGCCGACCTTTGCCCAAACGGCAATATAATAGACGACCAGCAGTAAGATGATCGCCTCGCCGAGGACAATGCTCTTGCCCGACGGCATAGCAATAAGCTTTATATCGGGTTCTTTAGTTGGTTCCTTAGCGGCTGCCTGGACGGGTGCCGGGGCCGCCGGCTTCTCGACAAAACCTTTGGGCCAGCCGACAACTATCGTGAGCCCCTCGCAGGGGCGCAGCGGCTCCGTCGTAATGAAATACGGCCGGCCGTGCGTGAGCATAGAGTTGAGGCCGCGCGCCTTCGACCCCTGCGGGCCGGTGAAGCCGTCCGTCTTTATTTCGTTTTCGGGTATGCCTTCGGGCAGGACTACCGTCGCGGTTGCCCGGTCTATCGGGAATACCCAGCCGTTGCCGGTGACGTTCCAGTAGAGCTCGTCGTGGTCTTCGAAATAGCCGAGCTGCCTGTCGGTATTATACGATATCTCGTAGGTATGTTCCCCGTATGGGATGAATACGTCGCCCTTGCCTATGTATACGCGGATGCCGTTAGGCTGGGCCTGTGTATGATACGCTTCAGCCGCGCCGTCCCTCTTGACGCTGATGATATTGAAGCCGACCGTATATCCGTCTTTGTACTTCGTGGGGAAATCGCGGTAGATTCCGCGTTTGATCTGCGCGCCTTCCGCGATGACCTTGATCGTCTCGGTGACGGCCAGCGAGGAATCCTTATGGACCTCTATGCGGCTGTCATAGGAGAGTATGCGTTCGGAGGCGCATGCGGCCGCGGGAATGGAAATGGTAAGTAAGGCAACGGCGATAAACCTTCTCATATTTTGATCTCGGGCGTCTTGCGTTCCGTCGCATATTCTATCTCGAAGAACTCGGCTTTGCCGAACCCGAAACCGTTCGCTACCAGGTTGCTCGGGAACTGCTGCGCCAGGATGCTGTAATCCCTTACGGTGCCGTTGTAATACCGGCGCGCCATCTGCAATTGGTCCTCTATCTCGACGAGGTTCTTGTGCAGGTCGAGGAAACTATTGTTCGCCTTCAGTTCGGGGTACGCTTCCGCGACCGCGAAGATGGACTTCAGCGCCTGGGATATCGCGTTCTCGGAATCGGCCTTCTCTTTTATTCCTTCGGTGGCGGATGCCCTTGCGCGGAGCGCGGTCACGTTCTCGAGGGTCGACCTTTCGAACTGCTTGTATCCTTTTACCGCCTCAACGAGGTTCGGTATCAGGTCGGCGCGGCGCTTCAGCTGGACATCAATGCCGCTCCAGGCCTCCTTGAGCAGGTTCCTGTACTTTACGAGGAAATTATAGGTCAGGATCGACCATATTACAAGCCCCGCGAAAATAAGCAGACCGGTCACTGCAAGCATCTTATCCTCCTATTTTGTCAGGGGTTTTCCGTAAAGCGGCGGATCTATCTTCTTCACATCCACGCCAAACCTGTCTAGGACGGTCGGCGTAACATCCGCCTGGAATCCCTGCTTTATCCCGCGAGGGTCGTTCGTCGCCATGAAGACATACGGCGCGAAACTGTGGCCGCGCGAACCTTCGTCGAAACCGTGGTCGGCGGTCACGTAGATTATGGTCTTGTCGTACAGGCCCAGGTCTTTTAATTTTTTCGCGATATCACCGGTAAGCTTGTCGTAGGTGATCAGCGCGTCGTTGTACTCTTTCGAGTTCTCGCCTTTATCGTGGCCGCTCCTGTCCGCGCCCGCGAACTGCACGAAGAAGAAGAAATGCCTGCCTTTATAAAGATCGAGCATCTTTTCCGCAACAGCCGCGACATTCGAGTCCTCGTTGAGGCCGTTCGTGAATACATCCGCCGCCTTGGCGGCGTTGTAATACGGCTTGTCCGGCGAGTCGGACTTGAACCTGTGCCCTTTGGAGAAGAGCGCGACTGTCACGAAACTTTCGCTGCCGAAGTGGTCCTCGAGCCGCTCGAATATGGTATATCCTTTCGGGATGCATGTATACTTCTCGTTGCCCAGGACCCCGGAGACCTCGTCGTCGTATCCGGTAAGTATCTGGGCGAACCCGGGCTCGGTCTCGGTCTGGTGGCCCTGGACGTCTATCTCGACGAAAGAGCCTTCGGACGATAATTTCTTGAGATTGGGCAGCTCTCCGCGCCCGAGGCACTCCTTCACATGGTCGAGCTGGGCCCCGTCCCACCCTACGAGCACGATATTAGCCGGCTTCTCTGCCGGCTGTATCGCGCATCCTGATGCCGCTATCCACAAAAAAATAGACAGCAAACATATCAGGGACGTGTCACTTAGGGACACTCCACCTAAGTAACCTGTCCCAAAGTGACACGTCCCCATTATTTTTTTCAGCATTTTTTTGCCAGCCCTCTCTTGGTATATGTCGTGTGCAATAGGTGGTGCGACTTCTCGCTCAACGGCGCGCCGAGGAACTCCTTGTATATCGCCTGGACGGCAGGGTTTTCGTGGGATTTCCTTATCGGCTTTCCCGCG
>JBAZFE010000139.1:0-3240 GCA_041653555.1 Candidatus Omnitrophota bacterium | reverse complement strand
GGCCAGCCTCGCCCTCCCTTGCCGTAATCGAAATGCGGGAGGAACGAGCAGCCGAATAATTTTCGCAGGGTCGGCTGGAGCTTGACCCAGAGCAGCCAGTTGTTATAATCGCCGTCCTTGAACCTGAGCGCCGGCTTCGACAGGTAATTGCGCCAGTATTTTTTCGTCGCGGAAAGGCTTTTTGCAACTTTCGCGGGGGAATTGAGCTTTCGAAAATATTTCAGCGCGGCGGATCTTTTCTCTTCGATGCCCATGACCAGGCAATATTCTAGCGAAGCACCCTTCCTCAATTTCCTGCGCGTGAACCTGAACGCGCCGCACGCTTCCTTGCCGTCGAAATCCGGGATCTTCCTCGAAGCCGGCACTACAAGTTTATATATCGCGTCGGGAAACATCATGTCGCCCTCGCCGTAGAAGCTCCCCAGGGTCGGGAACTGGCCTACGGGCGCCTTGCCGCCGCCCTCGTAACCGAGGACGAAATACTGCGTCCTGTTCTCCATGTGGCCCTTCTCGTCGAAAATCATCGTGGGCTTCAGGAATATCCCGTGCCTGTCGAGCTCGACGCGGTTCAAGAGCGAGCTGACGTGCCTGTGGTCGCGGATGTTCTTCTCGCTGCGGCCGAATAACGGGATGAACGAGGTCGGGGTGATATCGATGTCTTTGCCGCTGTCATTTATGACGCGCACCTGCATGACCTCGACGGGCATGTCGAACGGGACGAAACTCAGTATCTCGATCTTCAGCCCCGCCGCCCTCTTTGTCACTTTATGGTATAGGAATCCCGCCTCGAGCACGTCGTCATGCGGGGATGACAGCCTTATCACATGGCCGCCGGCTTTGATGAAGAAATCGCGGCGGCAGAATAAGTTGCTGCGGATGTCCTCGATGCTGGCGGGCGGCGTCAAGAAACGGTCGTTGTCGCGCTTGATGTCCCCACCCAGGTTCGGGCTTATCGAACTCAATATCCGCCCTTCCCTGTCGGTCAGCGGAAAATACAGGCTGAACCTCTGCGGGTCCTTTACGGTGAACGTCCCGTTATCGTCTATGAATTTATATATCACGCGTTGCCGATCTCCGGTATCTTCTTTATCGCCTCTTTTATCTTCTCTTCCGGATGCTCGTAGTCCTCAAGCTTGCCCTCAAGGTAAGCATCGTAAGCGGAGAGGTCAAAATGGCCGTGGCCGCTGTAATTGAAGACGATGACCTTCTTGTCGTTCTTCTTCGCCTCGTCTATCGCACATTTTATCGCATGCGATGTCTCGGGCGCCGGCAGGAACCCTTCGGTCCTTGCCCACATGATCGCCGCCTCGAAGACGGGGTTCTGCGAGTAGGCCTTCGCCTCTATGACCTTCTTCTTCGCCAGCAGCGATACCTGCGGCGCGACGCCGTGGTACCTGAGCCCGCCGGCATGTATGCCTGCAGGGATAAAGCTGTGGCCGAGCGTATACATCTTCATGAGCGGCGTAAGCTTCCCTGTGTCGCCATAATCGTAAAGGTACTCGCCCTTCGTAAGCGACGGGCAGGCGGTCGGTTCTACGGCGATTATCCTCATGTTCTGCCCCTTCAGCTTCTCAGGGACGAACGGGAAAGCAAATCCCGCGAAGTTGCTGCCTCCTCCGACGCAGGCGATCAGCGTATCAGGCTTCTCGCCGATCATCTCGAGCTGCTTCTTCGTCTCGAGACCGATGACCGACTGGTGCGTCAGCACGTGGTTCAAAACGCTTCCGAGGGAATATTTGGTGTCATCATGCGTGGCGGCGTCCTCGACCGCTTCGGAGATCGCCATGCCAAGGCTGCCCGGCGTCTCCGGGTCCTCTGCCAGCGCCGCGCGGCCGGAATTCGTCCTGTTCGTAGGCGACGGAAAGACTTCGGCGCCCCAGACGTGCATCAAAGATTTGCGGTACGGTTTCTGGTAATAGCTTGCCTTGACCATATAGACCGTGCACTTGAGCCCGAGGGTATTGCACGCGAAGGAAAGCGCGGAACCCCACTGCCCGGCCCCGGTCTCGGTCGAGATGCGCTTGACGCCCTCTTTCTTGTTGTAGTATGCCTGCGCGATAGCGGTATTCAGCTTATGGCTTCCGGCGGGCGATACGCTCTCGTCCTTATAATATATCCTGCAATTCGTCTTGAGCGCCTTCTCGAGGCGGACCGCCCTCTTGAGGGGCGTCGGCCTGTATATCTTATATACATCAAGGACTTCGTCGGGAATGTCTATCCAGCGCTGGCTGCTCATCTCCTGCTCTATCAACGACATCGGGAATATGGGCGCTAAGTCCGCGGGCCCGAGGAGCTTTCCCGTCTGCGGATTTAACGAAGGCGGCAGCTGCTCCGGAAGGTCGGGCATGATATTGTACCAGGCTTTCGGGATGTCGCTTAACGGCAGAATGACTCTTTCATTGTCCATTGCGGGGCTCCTTTGATTTTGGGGGATATTATACCACAAATTACTTGCGCTGTGGAGGTAAGCCGTGCTTAAGCAGGTACTGCTGTTGGAAATCCTCGGCCGGGTAGAAGACCCCTGCCTTCGTGATCTGCACCGCTATCTTACCTTTCAACCTCCCCGACTTCTCGAGGCGGTCCCTCGATTCCTTAGCAAGCTTATCCTGCTCCATATTGCGGTAGAAGACGGCGGCCGGGCTGGGCATATCCCAGAAGACATCAAGCAGCCGGCTGTAAGTGATCACCGACGGGTCGAACAATACCTGGACCGCTTCCATGCGGGCGACATGTCCTACCCTTGTCCATATGACGCCCTTGAGCGTCCGGAAAGATTCCTCCGCGCTCCAGAAATTGCCCGCCGCGAATATCGCGAGCTGCGCGGGCTTATACGGGCCCTTGACGAACTTCAGCGCGACACCGTTGATGCAATAGCGTTTCCCTGTCGGCATAGGCCCGTCATCAAAGACGTGGCCCAAGTGCGCGCCGCAGCGGGCGCAGGTGACCTCCACGCGCTCCATCCCGAAATCAATATCCTCTTCCAGGTCTATGTTGATAGGCGCTGCCGGCTTATAGAAGCTCGGCCAGCCGGTCCCGGACTCGTATTTCGCCGCCGTGCCGAACAGGTCCGTCCCGCAGCAGACGCATTCATAAAGCCCTTCGTCCTTGGGCAATTCACAGGCGGTGCCGGAAGGTTTCTCCGTGCCTCTCTGCCGCGTGACCCTGTACTGCTCGGGAGTAAGCACGTTCTTCCATTCGGCATTGGTCCTCTCGACCTTCAGGACCTCTTTTACCACGCCC
>JBAZFE010000138.1:0-3272 GCA_041653555.1 Candidatus Omnitrophota bacterium | reverse complement strand
ACACCGCCCAGGTAGGCCCCGGCATCGCGGCGACGCTGGATATACCCCAGGTCACATACGTCAAGAAGACGGAAGAGATCAAGGAAGGTTCCGCGCGTTTCGAGAGGATGACCGAAGAGGGCTACGAGGTCATCGAGACCCCGCTGCCGTGCCTGATAACCGTCGTGAAAGAGATAAATATACCGCGCCTTCCCTCACTGAAGGGCAAGATAAAGGCCAAGCAGTCAAAGGCGTCGGTCCTTACTGCAAAAGATATCGACGCGGACCCGGACAGGCTCGGGCTTAAAGGTTCGCCTACGGTCGTGAACAAGATATTCACCCCGCCAAAAAGGACCGGCGGCCAGATATTACAGGGAGAGGTGCCTGAGATAGTGAACAAATTGTCGGACCTGATAAAAGACGTAGTCATAGCGGCGGGAAAGACCTAACATGGCAGAGAATAATCCCAGGGAATGTTCAATACAGATCTTAGCCGATAAATGCACGGGCTGTACGCTCTGCGTCAAGACATGCCCTTTCGGCGCGATGTCGATGCAGGATTCCGCGCAAGCCAAGAAGGGCAAATTAGCCGTCATAGATTTCGGGAAATGCACGCTCTGCGGAGCATGCGTCGAATCATGCAAGTTCAAGGCGATAGAGATGACCGTATGCAAGGTCCGGCCCAATGTGTCGTTAGGCGACTACAAGGGCGTATGGGTCTTCGCCGAACAGAAGAAAGGCAAGGTCCAGAGCGTCGCTTATGAGCTTCTCGGAAAAGGCCGGGAGCTTGCCGACGATCTCGGAACGGAACTGGCCGCGGTTTTGATCGGCGACGCGATTTCGAGCCAGGCGGATGAACTGTTCTGGCGCGGCGCCGACAAGGTCTACCTTGTCGAGAGCCCGAAGCTTAAGGACTACCAGGACGAACCCTATACGAATATAATCGTCGAGCTTGTCAAGGAGTTCAAGCCCGAGATCCTCTTATACGGAGCGACGTCGATCGGCAGGTCCCTCGCGTCGCGTATTGCCGTGAAATTATACACGGGGCTTACCGCGGACTGCACGGGCCTTGCGATAGACAAGGAAAAGCACCTGCTATTACAGACGCGCCCGGCGTTCGGCGGGAACATCATGGCGACCATCCTTTGCGAGAATTACCGCCCCCAGATGTCCACGGTACGCCACAAGGTATTCAAGGAAGCGGCTGTCGATAAGTCGCGGAAGGGCCGGGTAATAAAGAAGAGCTACGCGGATGATACCTACGATTCGCGCACAAGGATCGCCAACGTAGTCGAGGAATTAACGGCTATGGTGAACCTCACCGAGGCGGATATAATAGTATCCGGCGGCAGGGGGCTGGGCAAGGCCGAAGGTTTCAGGGTCATAGAGGAGCTGGCAAAGGTCCTCGGCGGCGCGGTCGGCGCTTCGCGTTCGGCCGTCGATGCGGAATGGATCCCGTACTCGCACCAGGTTGGGCAGACCGGAAAAACCGTTTGTCCGAAGATCTATATCGCCTGCGGTATCTCCGGCCAGATACAGCACCTTGCGGGCATGTCGTCTTCCGAGATAATTATCGCGGTCAACAAAGATCCCCTGGCGCCCATATTTTCAGTCGCGACCTACGGGATCGTAGGCGACCTTTACGATGTTGTCCCCGCGCTGACCCAGAAGTTCAAGGAGATCTTGAAAAAGTAGCGCCTGTAAAAAGGGGGATCCAAGTGGCAGAAGCTCCGCTAAGCAGCACCAGAGAGAAGATCCCTTTTACCTCCAGCATCAATTTCAAGTTCATCCTGATATTCATACTGCTCGTCACCGTCACGACCTTCCTAAGCGGCATGATCCTTATCTACCAGGGCCAGAGCTCTCTCGAGGACGCGGTCCTCAAGAAGAACCTTACCGCCTGCGAGAACGTCCGTAGCAAGATAGAGAGTTTCGTGCAGCAGGCGAAATCTTCCGTAGAGCTCATGACGCTGATGCCGGGCATAAAGGACCTCGACCTGTTCCAGATAGACAAGATGATGTATGAGGTCATTTCGGAACATGAGATGCTCGACCCGGTGGCGGTGCTGAACGAACAGGGCATAGAGATATCCGCGCGCAATCCGGCCGACCAGAACAAGGACATGTCAGGAAGCGATGTGTTCCTTAAGTCAAAGAGCAAGAGTTACGTCTCCGACGTATATTTTTCGGCGGATGGCCAGCCGCTGGTGACGATAGCGTCCCCCGTATTCGATTACGACAGCTTCAGCAGGAGGATAGGGGTGCTGGTCATCTCCGTCAGGCTGCGCAGCCTCTGGCCGCTGCTCGACCAGACAAAAGTGGGTGAGAAGGGCGTCATAATAGTGACGGACAAGGAAGGCGAACTGATATACCGGACCGGCGAAACGAAGACGGGCAACCTCGGCAATGACAGGACGGTGAAGCTCGCGCTTGACGGCAAGACCGGAAGCATCAATTCAGGGGGCATGCTCAGTTCTTACCTTCCGCTGGCCGGGAAGATAAAAGGCGCGGTGGCGGTAAAACAGCCGGCGCAGGAAGCGCTCTACGGCGTCGCGAAGATGAGGAGCCAATCGCTCGTGCTGCTTATCATGAGCATCATGGTCGCTATCGCGATCGGGCTGGTCCTTTCAAACAGCATGCTTGTGTCTGTCAGGAAGCTGCTTATCGGTACAAAGATAGTAGGCGAGGGAGACCTGAATTACAAGATAGATATAAATACCAACGACGAGATCGGCGAGCTCGCCAGGTCGTTCAATGCGATGACGGTTGAGCTTAAGAAGCAGAGGGAGAGGGCCATAACCGACGAGCTGACCCACCTTTATACGCATTCGTATTTTCTAGAGACACTGAAAGCGGAGGTATACAGGGCCAAGAGATACAAGTCGCGCCTGTCCCTCATGATGCTCGACATCGACCACTTCAAGTCCTTTAATGACAATTACGGGCATCAGGTAGGCGACGAAGTGCTTATTAAGATATCGGATATGCTTAAGGCGAGCCTGAGGGAGTCCGACGTAGCGTCCAGGTACGGAGGCGAGGAGCTCGTGGTGCTGGCGACCGAGACCGATAAGGAAGGCATATACATCCTGGCCGAGAGGATACGCAAGAAGATCGCTGAGGACGTAGTGGTCGAATATGACGACAAGAAACTGAAGGTTACGATAAGCATCGGCGTCACCACCCTTTCCGAGGAAGACATGCAGCACGATATCTTCCCCGATGACTTCCTGAAGCGGGTAGATGTGGCGCTTTATAAAGCAAAGGACAAGGGCAGAAATTGCGTCGTACAGTTG
>JBAZFE010000137.1:0-3292 GCA_041653555.1 Candidatus Omnitrophota bacterium | reverse complement strand
GATACCCGGTATCTGGCAATAGGCGGAGGGATACATGAAAGACGTCACGAGAAGGGAATTCCTTAAGAAGAACCTGATGCTGGCGGCGGCGATGTTCTTTATCGGCGGAGTGCCGGGGAAACTGGCGGAATATTTCGGACGCAAGGCCAACGTCTCGGATAAGGAAGCCCGTTACTATAGGACGCTTGCCGGCTGATGAAAGGGCAGATGGAAGACCTGGATGATATCATAAGGCCGATAAAAACGGAACTTGCCGCCGTGAAGAGCGCCTATGCGCGCCAGCTCAGGTGGCAGTCCGAGCCGATAAAGGGCATCGGGCAGTACCTTTCGAGGACGCACGGGAAGTTCTTCAGGCCGACGCTCGTATTGCTTTCCGCGAAGATGGGCGACAGCGCGAAGATGGACAAGGCCGTGTCCCTCGGCGTCGCGATAGAGCTGATCCATGCCGCGAGCCTCGTGCATGACGACATCATAGACGATTCCGTGCTGCGAAGAAGGCAGAAGACGATCAATACCAAATGGGGCAACGCGATATCGGTGATCGCGGGGGACTACCTGCTTGCGAGGGCTTTCGATATCGTCTCGAAGCTGGACGAGCCGAGGATAATGACGGTCTTCTCTAGGACCGCGGCCCGCATGTGCGAGGGCGAGCTGGTGCAGCTCTCGAACGCGTATAATTTCAACATAACCGAGCAGGAATACCTGGATATAATCAAGAGGAAGAGCGCGTACCTCATATCGGACTGCTGCGCATCGGGAGGGATGCTCGCGGGCTTGAGCGACGAGAAGGTCGGCCGGCTCGCGGCCTACGGCCTTTACCTCGGTATGGCCTTCCAGATAGTCGACGATTGCCTCGACCTGATAGGCAAGGAGAAGAACCTCGGCAAATCCGTCTGGCAGGACCTGGACGAGGGAAAGCTGACGCTTCCCATAATATTTATCCTCAAGGGAGCGTCTAAGAAGGAGAGGATCAGGATAGTCGACCTCATTACGGCCGGGGGCAAGACCGCGCACCGGATACTCAGGGAGAAGGCGTCCGCGACAGGGGCGATATCGCGGTCGAGGACGATCGCCTTCAATTACATGAAACTCGCGAAGAAGAAATTATCCGAGAACGACGGCATGCTCAGGAAGACCTTTTACGATATCGCCGATTACGTCCTGGAGCGCAAGAACTGAACGTATAACAGGCAGGTCGCGGCGAGGTTAATGAATCCCGCCAGGGCGAAGACGCGGCTTATGCCCGCGACAGGTATAAGGATGGCGCTGGCAAGCAGGGCGCCGATGCATGCGCCGGCAAGGTCGACGCCGTATATCAGGCCCGCTGAATAAGCGGGTTTTTTGCTGCCCGCGGAATGCAAATGAACTGCCAGGGGGAACATGAAACCGGTCAGGATGCCAGGGACAGCGGCAAGCAGGAAGAAGACGGGCTGCGAAAAATGGAAGCCAGCCTGGAATGAAAGCGCCAGGATAAAAGCGTATATGTAAAACAGCGATTGCGCCCGCCTGTATGCCTTTGCCGGGTCTTCTCCGGCCCCGGTGGTCTTCATCGCGACAGCGCTTCCGATGACGAGGCCCGCCATGAACGCGGCGAATATCATTCCTACCTTGTAATAGACATAACCGTATACCGCCTGGAAAGCTATTATAAGGCAGACCTGCGCGGCCATCCCCGAGAATCCCGCCGCCGCTATCGAAAGAAGGTACGGGAAACCCCTGCTTTTTGAGGCGGCCTGGTATCCCGCCGCCAATACAGCGAATACCGCGGCGATGATAAGGACCGGCATATTCGCGTCCATCCCGTCCAGCGCGCTGAGGAAACCGGCGAACCGCGGGTTGGCCCTCGCGGACCATAAGACCGTATCGTAATAATAGCCGGCAGGCCGGAAGTCCCGGTTGATCTTTACGTTCCTTGCCGCGCTTATCGCGGTCTCAGCATACTTTATCCTCGCGGGGTCCATGATGTCGGGAAGATAGTGAGCGTTCACATAATCCGGTTTTAATCCCCGCTCGCTTATCCTGCGCGACAATACACTGTGGTCGTAAGTAAGCGTGCCCGCGGAGGGGGAGGCCAGGAATACGGCGGTGTCCCCGGGTATTATTCTTACATCGGCGAATTGTTTTTCAAGCGTCTTCTTCAGGCACGCGAGGAACTGCGCCTGCGCGGGGCTGATATAATCTCCGGCGGAGGTGACGCTGAACGAGAAGACGCCGTCCTGCCTGAGGACCTTGCCGATATCGCGGTAAAACTCCAGCGAATAGAACCTGTTTACCTGGGCGGTGTAGGGGTTGGGAAGGACAAGTATTATAACGTCGTAGGCAGCCGCGCCTTTTTGCGCGGACTCCATCACGAAGAGCCTGCCGTCCTTAAGATGCGCCTTTGCCCTGGGATCCCCGCTTATTTTCAGCAGTTGCGGATCCAGCTCGATATAGTCGACTTCCGCGACGGGATGTTTCAATACCTGTTCGAGCGACCCGCCTGCAGAGCCGCCGATAAGCAGCACTCTTCGCGGTGATGGGTGTTCGAGCATCGCGAACTGGACCGAGCCCTCGGCCGCGACGGGATCGTCGCTTGACGCCACAAGCAGCCCGTTCTCGAATATGTTAGCCTGCCGCCCGCGGGCTGTCCAGGCGATGTTCCCGTATATAGTGTCCTTGGCTTTAACGAGGCCGAGATCGCGCCATTGCATCTGCCTTAATTTGAGGTCCAGCGGGCCGGCGGCCGTCAGCATGAATATCAATACGAGGGCCGTAAATGAGAACGAGGTCCACCATCTTGGCGGCGACTTCTTTCTCTCGGCGACGATAAGGACGGAAACGCAGGTCAGCAGTCCGCAGAATACGCAGGCCGCCAGTGGCTTGACCATGGATATAATGAATAAACTGAAGACGAGCCCGCCTGCCGCCGCTCCGGCCGATTCGACGAGATATATCTTTCCCGGCTCCGCCGGGGCCAGGCGGCAGCTCAGCGCGAAGAGCGCGCCGAAAGTGACGCAAACCGGAGCGAGCAGGATGAAAGAGGAGGCCGCCATCGGGAAGACGCCCGCTATCTCGCCGGGCGATGTCCCGAGGAAGCTCCGTATATTCCTGATAAAGAAGACGGTCGCCGGCAGGACCACCGGAACCGACAAGAGCAGGATATGGAAGATCTCTTCGGCGTACTTTCTGAACCTTACCGCGATACTGCCTATCGAGACCCAGAAGAGCCATGCGGCCAGCATTATGCCGGCGCAGAGCTCATTGCCGTAGAAGACGACGAAGAGCTCGCGCATCAGCAGCACCTGCGCCGCCA
>JBAZFE010000136.1:0-3300 GCA_041653555.1 Candidatus Omnitrophota bacterium | reverse complement strand
AAAAGGTAGTTCGCCGCCTCTATCGACGATAAACTGAAAAAGTTGCTCGCGAGGCGCTTCTTGTCCTCATTCATCTTTACGCACCAGGTAAAACGCGGCCGAATCGCCTTTATTATCGCGGTTCAACTCCTCCGCCCTCTTCTCAAATGACATCATCTCTTCTTTCGAGAAGGCGCCGTGGTCCTTCAAGTATGAATTAGGGGATTCCAGCGGTATATCCTTGAGGTATTGTTCGCTTCCCCAGAACTGGAAACCTGTCGAATCATATACGGTATCCTTTATCTTAAGCCCGCCGCTTTCGGCCAGTATTCCCATGCTTTTTACGGAATGCAGGAAAAAATGCCTCGGCGCGTCCAATTGGACCCAATTCACGCCGTAATGTTCCCATGCGTATGACGATACCGTAGGTATGCGGATAAGACATATCCCCTTTCCGCCCAGTTTCTCCGATACTGTCTTCATCGCCTTCTTCTGGTCAAATATATGCTCAAATGAGTGGTGGAACATTATCAGGTCCCACCCCGCGTCTATATCCTCCAGTTCCTTCTTCAGGATGCGCAGGCCGTTGCCGTATCTTATCTCCGAATCGACATAGGGATCTGTGCCTGTCACGTTCCTGAAACCCGCTTCCTTGAGCCTGTGCGCAAGCACGCCTGCCCCGCAGCCCACATCGAGTATCTTTGAGTCCTTTGTGATGCCGCATCCCCTAAGCGGGAGAAGGTCCTTGTCCGGGAATATACCGAACAGCGCCCTGCCGAGAATATCTTTCCCGGTGGCCGAATAAACGTCGCGCTTGCCTGCCGCCAGGCCCTTTAAGCGGCTGCGTGGGACCGGACGCATTGAAAAACTGTAATAATCCCGCGGGTAGTACTTTGACATATCTGAAGGCGCCGCAATAATTTGCAGACAACCGCACCTTCCGCACAGGAAATAATCGAATTTCTCGCGGAGGCCGAACACCATCTCCCGCGCGGGATACTGTCTGTTGCCCTCTCTATTGCCGCAAATGCCGCATACCATATGAGTTAAAGTATACCATATTTTACTTGCCTTTGAGGCCGAAAACTGAGAGGAGTGTACGCAGGAGTATGGCTAGGTCAAGCAGTAAGCTCTGGTTCTCTATGTAAAAAAGGTCGTATTCCATGTTCTCGTGGATAGGCGATTTGCGGTGTTCGCTTATCTGCCAAAGGCCGGTGATGCCGGGTTTGACTTTCAGGCGCTCTTTCTGTATCTCATTGTATTCCTTGACGATAAATTCCATCTCGGGCCTGGGCCCGACTAAGCTCATGTCGCCTTTAAGTACGCTGATAAGCTGGGGCAGCTCGTCAAGGCCGGTCTTGCGCAGTAACCGCCCGGTTTTCGTTATCCGCGGGTCGGCGGAGTCCTTCGGAGATAAGCCGTATCTGGAAGATTCCGTATACATTGTGCGGAATTTCATTATCCTGAACGGTTTTCCGTCCTGCCCGGAGCGTTTCTGGCTGAAGATCACCTTCCCCGGCGAATCGAGCTTTATCGCGATCGCGATCGCGATACCTATGGGCAGGATGAATACCAGCGCCATGAACGCAACAATAAAATCCACGAGGCGCTTGAACCCGGCGTAAAGCGAATGCGGGCTGTACCGGCGCAGGCCGATGACCGGAATGCCCTCGATATCGTCCATCGATATCAGGTCTATCGGCATGTTATAGATATACGGGATAAACCTGAACAATATATTCTTTTTGGCGCAGAAATTCATGATACTGAGCACTTGCCCGTACGGAAGGTCAGGGTTCGCCATGAATACAGCGCCGACCTTCTTCTTCTCGACGTGGTCCGGCAGGGTGCTTATGTCTTCGAGCATCCCTACGGGCTTGAACCCGATCTTCGGAGTAAGGCGCAGTTTTGAGGCAAGCTTCTGCGCGACCGCCCCCGTCCCTATGATGAGCGTCTTTGTGACGCCTATGCCCCTCTCGTGGCGGCTCTGCGTCCATTTGCGCAGCAGCAGGCGCTCCTGCGGCATGAGGCACATCATGAACACGAAGAAGAAAAATAGCGACTTATGCAAGCCGGCGACCGCCGGAAAAAGGAAGAATAACAGGAATACGAAAAGGAAGCCGAAAAGTATCCCCCTGAAGATCGAGATCGTCTCTTTTATGTGCAGTATGCCGGTCTTCTCCTTATAGAGCCCGACGCTCTTGAATACGAATATGAAGTACGGGCCCATGAAGAGGAATTCCGGGGCGCTTACGCCCTTTTCAAACCCGGTAATCAGGCCTGTCTTCGCCGACGCCAAGACCGCGAGCGCGAGGCTCGCGTATATGACCGCGAGGTCGCAGGCCAGCATCATGAAGAGTTGTATTCTCCTGTCGTATCCTTGCGCCATGTCTACCTTTTCATTATCGCGTTATCGGTATATTTCTTAAGCGCGTCGTAAGCCGGAAGTTTCTTGTAGTCTGACGTCATGAGCCCGAAATCGAAGTCCTTCGGCAGCCCGAGTTCGGTGCCGCAGTCGCGCAGCGTATGCCAGAAGACCACCTGGACGCCCTCCCTGAAGAAGAGGTCATAGAGCTTCGGGAGCAGTTCCGCCTTGTCCTTCTCCTCTTTCGCCCGGTCGTTGCTCTTGAAATAATCCGGCGTGGTCGAGACCTCGGTGACCCAGAGCGGTTTGTCCTTGCCGGACCACTTTATGATATTCTTCGTGTTCGTCAGCGCCCTCTGGAAGTCCCATTCGGACTTTGAATAGCCGTGGATGCTGAATATGTCGAAATAGTCGAACGCGCCCCCGTTCATCAGCCCCTTCATGAAGGTGTCGTCGAGCGGGTACGCGATGCCGCCGACGAGGACCTTGCAGTCCGGGTCGCCCCTCTTGAGGCCCGTGTACATCCTCTTCAGGACCTCGATGTATTCCTTGACGTCGGGCTTGCCCCTCCAGAATATGAAGAGGTCGGGTTCGTTCCATGCCTCGTAATATTTTATCCTTCCCTTATAATGCGATGCCAGCGCCTCGCAGAACCTCTCGATATCGCCGAGGTCTTTCGCGGGAAAGTGCGACGTTCCTATATCGAAATTATTCACGCGTGTCGGCCCGCCGCTCGCGTTCCATTTCGCGGATATAGGCACCGTGAAGAGGATATCTATATCATTGCGGCGCAGTGCGTCTACTATCTTGTCCAGCTTATCCCACGTGAATTTCCCGCGCGACGGCTCGAGCTCGTCCCAGCAGTCGGTGTTGAGGCGGGTTATGCCGATATTCAGGTCCTTGGCGTACGGGATCTCTTTTTCATAGACTTCTACGGGAGCCCATACCCCGAGGAC
>JBAZFE010000135.1:0-3300 GCA_041653555.1 Candidatus Omnitrophota bacterium | reverse complement strand
ACTTGCGGCAGCGCAGGCAGTATTGACAAATAAAAAATAACGACGAGGGAAAATGGAGCCGATCAAGGCGTATCTAAAAGAGATAGAGAGGGTGCCGCTCCTTACCGCCGAGGAAGAGGTCGAACTGGCCAAATCGGCCAAGAAGGGCGACCTTAAGGCGGAAAAGAAGATGATACAGGCGAACCTCCGTCTCGTGGTCAGTATTGCCAAGAAATACAGCTACTTCGGCGTGCCATTGCTCGATCTTATAGAAGAGGGCAATCTCGGCCTCATGAAGGCCGTCAAGAAGTTCAATCCGAGCAAGGGGTTCAGGTTCTCTACCTATGCGGCGTGGTGGATAAAACAATTCATACTGCGCGCGGTGGCGAACCAGGGCAAGACTGTCAGGATCCCGGTCTACATGATGGAGCTTGCCGCGAAGTGGAAGAAGGTCAACGAAAAGCTCTCGCAGAAACTCGGGAAGAAACCGACTACCGCGGAGATCGCGAAGTCCATGAAGATATCGGTCAAGAAGGCGCAGGAGCTTGACCGCGTCATGACGCAGACCACTTCCCTTGAGGCGCCTGTAGGCGAGGACGACAGCGGGACGATGATGGACCTTATAGAGGATACCAAGTCGGTATCTCCCACTGAAGAGCTTTCGAATTACCTGCGCCAGGAGAAGGTCACCGACCTCCTTGGAAAGATGAGCAAGAGGGAACAGGAGATACTCAGCATGAGGTTCGGCCTTAAGGATGATACGGCGCATACCCTTGAAGAGGTAGCCGGGAAGTTCAAGATAACCAGGGAAAGGGTCAGGCAGATAGAGGACGCCGCTCTGAGGAAGTTGAGGAAGAACATGACCACCCAGGAGATGCAGTGATGGATATGAACGGCCAGGCAATAGACGAGCTCAAGAAGTCCATAAGGGATATTCCTGATTTCCCTAAAAAAGGGATCATATTCAAGGATATAACGACACTGCTGAAGGACGGCAAAAGGTTCCATAAGGCGATAGACGGCATGGCCGAAAGATACAGCGGCAAGAAGATAGATAAGGTAATATGCGTAGAGGCGAGGGGATTCGTGTTCGGGAGCGCGATAGCGTACAAGCTGGGCGCCGGCGTGGTCCCCGTAAGGAAGAAAGGTAAGCTGCCCCACGAGACCCATAAGATAGAATACGACCTTGAATACGGGAAGGACTGCCTCGAGATACATAAGGATGCTATAGGGCCGGACGATAACGTCCTGATAATCGATGACCTGCTGGCGACGGGCGGGACGATGAAGGCCGTTTGCGACCTTGTCGGTAAACTCGGCGGCAATGTTATCGAGGTCGCGTTCCTGATCGAGTTGACGTTCCTGAAGGGCCGCGAGCGCCTTAAGGGGCAAAAAGTATTCTCTTTGATAGAATTTTAAGATAAAAGGATTGGGCCTGTAGCTCATCTGGATAGAGCAGCGGTTTCCTAAACCGCGTGCGGGAGGTTCGAGTCCTCTCAGGCCCACCATAATATTATGATAGACTTCCACACACATACTTTATTGAGCGACGGCGCGCTGCTTCCTGCTGAACTCGTAAGGAGGGCGTCCGTTATCGGTTACAAGGGGATAGGCCTCGCCGACCATGTCGATGTGTCTAATATAGACTTCATCGTGCCCAGGATAGTCAAGGCCGCGAAGGCGCTGACCTCAGGCAAGATCAAGGTCGTCGCCGGCGTGGAGCTTACCCATGTGCCCCCGAAGGATATAGCCGGGCTCGTGAAGTACGCCAGGTATAACGGCATAAAGCTCATAATAGTGCACGGCGAGACTATCGCCGAACCCGTGATACCGGGCACAAACGCGGCCGCGCTGGAATGCGATATCGATATCCTCGCACATCCGGGTCTAATATCCCTTAAAGACGCTAAGACGGCGGCCAAACACGGCGTCCACCTTGAAATATCCGCAAAAAAAGGGCATTCGCTGACAAATGGCCACGTTGCGAAAATCGCTATGCAATCAGGCGCAAAACTCGTTATCAACACGGATTCGCACGAGCCGGGTGACCTGATAACCGGCGAAATGGCGCTTTCGGTGCTTCTTGGCAGCGGGCTGACAGCGGCGCAGGCCGCAGGGGTTTTAAGGAATTCCGCCGCCTTGCTGCGGAAATTCTAATTATTTTATTGACAAGATACGAACAGCTGTGCTATATTTGCGGCAATGATATAAACCGAGAGGAGGTGACACAAAAGTCATGTTCAAGAACAACATCTGGAAGATGGTTTTGGTTCTCTTTGTCATATCATTGGTCATCGGGATGGCTGTACCTAGCTATGCCGCTAACGCGGGCACAAAGCTCCGCAGAGGTTTAGCGAATTTCGCGACAGGTTGGGTAGAAATACCGATCGAGATGGACAAGTCCATAAAGGAGAGCAACCCGGTTTTCGGAGTTATCGTCGGCGCCCTTAAGGGTACCGTAAAGGGTGTTTTCAGGACGGCATCCGGTTTGTTTGACACGGTGACGTTCCCGATCCCTCCGTACGAAAAGACCTGGTTGAACCCGGAGTTTATCGGACAGCCGACCAAGTAGTATTAAAGAAAACATAGTTCTGTACAGGACATTATAATAAATAAAGGGGTGGAAGAGATTCTGCCCCTTTTTTATTTTACTTAATTTGATAATATCCATTTCAGCCGCATTTAGGACCCTCCTCTGAAATTATTACTTGACAGGGCTCGGAAGATAATGTATATTTTCTTATATAAGAAAGCGCTTACAATATAAACTAATAAAATGACTAAAAATACCGTAAAAACAAGAAGAGGCAAATTCCCGAGTATTGATGACGTCGCCAGGGAGGCTGACGTATCTATAGCTACCGTTTCAAGGGTCATAAATAACTTCGGCAGCGTGAAGGAAAGGAATAAGCTGAAAGTCCTTGAAGCCATAGAGAAGCTTAACTTCAAGCCAAATATAAGCGCCAGCAGGCTTGCGAGCAACAAGGTCAACTCGGTCGGGCTTATCATGCCGGTATATGACGACATGTTCGGTTCCTTCTTTTTTACCGAGATGATGAAAGGGATACGGGATGTCGTCTTTCCTGCCCGCCGCGACCTGATCCTCTTATATAATGTAAATGAGCCTGAGGATGACTTTTACCGGCGTATCCTGAATAAAACGTATATAGGGGGTCTCATATTGGAGCTGGGGGCGCGCGAGATAAACCCGATACTCAGGAAGAGCGATATACCCTACGTGGTGGTCAACGCCACATATGACGAACCCCGCATCAATTACATATCGGTCTCGAACAGGGAAGGGGCCCATGACGCGGTAAA
>JBAZFE010000134.1:0-3306 GCA_041653555.1 Candidatus Omnitrophota bacterium | reverse complement strand
GGATCTGACAATTCTGTGAATGTCATTAAAGCGGCTGTTGTGGCTTTCAAGAGCCTTTCATATAAAGAAGATAACACAAGGATGAAAGGAGAGCAGTCTAAGTGAAACTCGGAGAGATCAGGGTCCCTGCTGGGGCCACAAAGAAGAGGAAGATAGTGGGCAGAGGCTCGGGTTCGGGCCACGGAAAGACATCGGGCAGGGGCCAGACCGGCCAGAAGTCCAGGTCGGGCGCCCATATCCACCCGGAATTCGAAGGCGGCCAGATGCCTTTGATCAGGACCGTGCCCAAGAGGGGTTTTACGAGCAGGTCCAAGAGGATATCGCAGGTGGTCAACCTTACGCAGCTGAATTCCTTTAAGGAAAATTCGGTAGTGACCCCCGCAGAGCTTGTAAAAGAAGGGATAATTAAGAACGAGAAGACCGCCGTCAAGATACTCGGCGGCGGGGAGATAAAGAAGGCCCTTACTGTCAAGGCGCAGGCTTTCTCAACATCGGCTGCCGAAAAGATATCGAAGGCCGGCGGCAAAACCGAGATCGTAAAATAATGATCCAGGCGTTCTCAAATATATTAAAGATACCCGAGCTGAAAAAGAAGCTGCTCGTGACGGTGGCCCTGCTTGCCGTTTATTGCTTCGGCAGGTATATACCCACGCCGGGCATAGACGGGCACGCTCTTTCTCAATTCATTGAGCAGGAATCCAAGAGGTCGGGCGGAAGCATATTCGATATAATGGACCTCTTTACCGGAAATGCCATGTCGCAGATGACGATATTCGCATTCGGCATCATGCCGTATATATCGAGCTCGATCATCATGCAGCTTTTGACGTTCGCGTTCCCGTATTTCGAGAAACTCGCGAAAGAGGGCGGGGAGCACGGGCGCAGGATGATAACGCAGTATACCCGTTACGGGACCCTGGTCATCGGCGCTATACAGGCGCTCTTCACGAGCTTCTGGCTTGAGAACCTGCATAATACCATAGGCATACAGGTTGTCCAGCATCCCGGATGGGGTTTCAGGCTCATGGTAATACTTACGCTGGTCAGCGGTACCGCGTTCATCATGTGGCTCGGAGAGCAGATAACCGAATTCGGCATCGGCAACGGCATGTCCATAATAATCACTGCGTCTATCATATCGAGGATCCCGACGGCGTCAAATAACCTGTACGCGCTGGTCACGTCGAAGCAGATAGATATATTGAGCATAATAATGATGGCCGCGATGCTGTTCGGCGTCATCGTCGCGGTAATAATGATAACGCAGGCGCAGAGGCGCATACCGGTGCAATACGCGAAGCGCATTGTCGGCAGGAAGGTAATGGGAGGCCAGAGCACATATCTTCCGCTCAGGGTCAACCAGGCGGGCGTCATACCTATCATATTCGCGCAGTCTATATTGATGTTCCCGGCGATGATAGCCCAGTTCATGCCCAACCAGACGATAAAGAACCTGCTGAATTTCATGTCGACCGAAGGATTCGTGCATTACTCTCTTTACGCGGCCCTTATCATATTTTTCACGTATTTCTATACGGCTGTAACGCTGAATCCGCGTGATCTTGCCGATAACATGAAGAAGTACGGCGGTTTTGTCCCCGGCGTCAGGCCGGGCAAGCCCACGGAAGATTATTTCAATTTTATCTTGAACCGCGTTACGCTGCCGGGCGCCGTTTTCCTGGCGATCATAGCTATAATACCGTATTTTGTGGGCAAATGGCTCAAGATACCGTATCTTGTAGCGAGCTTCTTCGGCGGCACGGCGCTGTTGATCATCGTCGGTGTCATGCTCGATACGATGAAACAGATAGAGTCATTCCTGCTGATGCGGCACTATGACGGTTTCATGAAATCGGGAAGGCTGAAAGCGAGGGGCCGTTGAAACTCGTCCTTCTCGGACCTCCGGGCGCCGGAAAAGGCACGCAGGCAAAAGTTCTTTCTAAGGAATTCGGTATGCCGCATATTTCGACCGGGGATATATTGCGCGAATCCGTGAAGGCGCAGTCGCCCATAGGGCTGAAGGCCAAGGTCTTCATGGACAAGGGCGAGCTGGTCCCGGACGATGTGGTCATCGAGATGGTCGCGCAGAGGGTCGCGAAGGAAGATTGCGGCAAAGGTTTCATGCTTGACGGTTTTCCGCGGACCGCGGCGCAGGCGAAAGCGCTTGACGGCACGCTTGCCGGGCTGAAGCGCCCGATCGACCTCGTGCTGTATTTCAAGACCTCGCAGCAGACCATAATACAGAGGCTCTCCGGAAGGAGGGTTTGCAAGAACTGCGGCGAGAACTACCATGTAAAGAATATACCCCCGAAGGTGGCCGGCAAATGCGATAAATGCGGCGGCGAGCTTTACCAGAGGGTGGATGATAAGGAAGACACTATCCTTAACAGGATAAAGGTATACGAGAACACAGTCCCCGGCATCATAAGCTATTACGAAGGCAAGGGGATATTGAGGACCGTTTCAGGCGACTTCGACGTGGATGAAGCGCATGATTATCTGTCGAAGCTCTTTGTCAAAGAGAAGTTGAAGTAAATTAAGGCCTAAGGATGATAACACTAAGGTCGCGGGCGGAAGCGGAAAAGATCGAGGCCGCCTGCAGGATAGTCGCCGATACCCTTGAGTATCTGGGTACAAAGATAAAGCAGGGGGTGACTACCAAAGACCTTGACGATATGGCCGCCCGGTACATAAAAGAACGGGGCGCCGTATCAGCCTTTAAGGGATACAGGGGGTTTCCGGCGAACATATGCACGTCGGTCAACGAGACCGTTGTACATGGCATACCCGGGAAGCTCGTGTTGAAGGAAGGCGATATTATCGGATTGGATGTCGGCGTCAAGCTGGACGGGTATTTCGGCGATGCCGCGATGAGTTTTCCGGTGGGCAGGGTATCCGAAGAAGCGGAGAAGCTGCTCCGGGTGACGGAAGAGTCCCTGTATAAGGGCATAGAGAATGCCCGGCCGGAAAAAAGGCTCTATGATATATCGAGTGCCGTACAGGAGCATGCCGAGAGCAACGGGTTTTCCGTTGTGCGCGAGTTCGTAGGGCACGGTATCGGCACAAAAATGCACGAGGATCCGCAGATACCTAATTTCGGGGTGCCGGGCACAGGCGTAAGGCTTAAGGCCGGCATGGTGCTGGCCATAGAACCGATGGTGAATGCCGGCAGGTATGGCGTTGAGATCCTTGATGACGGCTGGACGGCCGTGACAACAGACAGGAAGCTTTCGGCTCACTTCGAGCATACGGTGTATATCGGAGAGAACGGGCCGGAGATATTGACGAAATGTCGAAAGAAGAGGC
>JBAZFE010000133.1:0-3317 GCA_041653555.1 Candidatus Omnitrophota bacterium | reverse complement strand
AAGGACCGACGCCTTCGACTGCTTGGCCTTTATCTTGCCCTTCAGTGACGGAAGGCGGGGTATATTTATCTCTTTCACGACGGTTATCAGGCACGGCAGCGGGGTCTCGATGACCTCGTAGCCCTCTTCGGTCATCCTCTCGAAACGCGCGGAACCTTCCTTGATCTCTTCCGTCTTCTTGACGTATGTGACCTGGGGTATATCCAGCGTCGCCGCGATGCCGGGGCCTACCTGGGCGGTGTCTCCGTCGATAGCCTGCTTGCCGCAGATGATCAGGTCGAATTTCCCCAGTTTCTGGATGCCTTTCGCGAGGGTATAGCTCGTGGCCCATGTGTCGGAGCCCGCGAACGCGCGGTCGCACATAAGGACCATCTCATCGACGCCCATTGATACGGCCTCGCGCAAAGCCTCCTCGGCCTGCTGCGGACCCATCGAAAGTACCGTAATCTTTGTCGAGGCCGCGCCGACTCTTTCCTTTATCCTCAACGCTTCCTCAATGGCGTACATGTCGAACGGGTTGACGATCGACTGGACGCCCTCGCGCATAAGCGTGTTCGTCTCGGGATTTATCCTGATGTCCTGAGTATCGGGGACCTGCTTAATGCAGACTATTATGTTCATTTCCTTAACTGCTCTTTCAGCACTTCAAGCGCTATAATGTTGCGCTGTATCTGGTTGGTGCCTTCGTATATCTGGGTTATCTTAGCGTCGCGCATGTACTTTTCGACCGGGTAATCGCGCATGTAACCGTAACCGCCGAGCACCTGTATCGCGTCTGTCGTGACCTTCATCGCGGTATCCGACGCGAACAACTTCGTCATCGCGGATTCCTTAGAGACATCCCTGGCGCCCGAATCCACCATCCTCGCGGTCGCGTAGGTAAGGGCGCGCGCCGCCTCTACCTGGGTAGCCATGTCCGCGAGCATGAACTGGAGCCCCTGGAACGAGGATATCGTCTTGCCGAACTGTTTGCGCTCGCGCGAATACTTGACAGCATGGTCCAGCGCGCCCTGCGCAATGCCTACGGCCTGCGCCGCGACGCCCGGGCGGGATTTATCGAAGGTCTTCATCGCCACTATGAAACCCATCCCCTCGCGCCCCAGGAGGTTATCTTTATGGACCTTGCACTCATTGAATACCAGCTCGCGCGTGGCCGAAGCGCGGATCCCGAGCTTCTTCTCTTTCTTGCCGAATTCGAAACCTGGAGTGCCCTTTTCGACTATAAAAAAGCTAGCCCCACGGGCGCCTTTCTCCCTGTCGGTCATCGCGATGACCGTATATATCTCCGCCTCTCCGCCGTTCGTTATCCACTGCTTCACGCCGTTGAGGACGTAATAGTCGCCTTCTTTTCTCGCGGTCGTGGCAATGGCACCCGCGTCCGAGCCCGCGCCGGCCTCTGTCAGGCCGAAAGCCGCGAGCTTCTTGCCGCTCGCGATATCCGGAAGGTATTTTTGTTTCTGCGCGTCGTTGCCGAACAAAATTATAGGATATGTGCCGAGGGCTGTCGCCGCGAAGCATATAGCGATGCCGCCGCATGCGCGGGAGAGTTCTTCCGTCACGAGGCAGAGCTCCATGGCGCCGCCTCCGAGTCCGCCGTACTTCTCTTCTATATATACGCCGCACAGGTCAGACTCGGCCATGACCTTCATTATTTCCCACGGGAAAGTCTCTTTCTCGTCATGCTCGGCCGCCACCGGCGCTATCTTCTCCACCGCGATCTTGCGGGCAAGGTCGCGCACCATTATCTGTTGTTCGGTCAATAGGTAATCCATATTGTCACTCCATTAGTGATAGGTTATGAAAGGAATTTTTTTACGGCTATGCAGGCATTATGTCCGCCAAAACCAAAGGCATTCGATATAGCCAGGTTCACCTTTGTCTTCCTTGCTTTGTTCGGCACATAATCAAGGTCGCATAAAGGATCCGGCGTCTCGTAATTTATCGTAGGAGGCACTATATCCTCCTTCACGGCCATAACGCAGGCGATGAACTCCACGCCGCCGGCCGCGCCGAGGCAGTGGCCCGTCATTGATTTGGTCGAGCTGACCGGTATCTTATACGCCTGCCGGCCGAATAAATTCTTTATGGCAAGCGTCTCTATCTTATCGTTGAGTTCCGTTGAGGTGCCGTGGGCATTGATATAGGAGACATCTTCCGGCTTGAATCCGCCGTCCTCCAGGGCCAGCTTCATGCACATTGCCGCGCCCTCGCCGCTGGGAGCAGGCGCTGTCATATGATAAGCGTCTCCTGACATCCCGTAACCCGCGACTTCGGCGTATATCCTGGCACCGCGCTTCATTGCATGCCCGAGTTCCTCCAGCACCGCTATGCCGCAGCCCTCGCCCATGACAAAACCGTCCCTGTCCTTGTCGAACGGCCTGCTGGCGCGTTCGGGCTCGTTATTCCTTTTTGAAAGCGCGGTAAGCGCGCAGAAACCGCCGACAGCGGTCTCGACGATCGCGGATTCGGTGCCTCCGGATATCATAACGTCGGCATAACCGTGCTGAATAAGCCTCAGGGCCTCGCCGATCGAATGGTTGCCGGTAGCGCATGCGGTGGCAACGCAGGAGTTCGGGCCTTTCAGCCCTAATTGAATGGATATCTGTCCGGGAGCCATGTTCACGATAAGCATCGGGATCAGCAGGGGAGCTAATCTTGAGGGGCCCTTCTCTTTCCAAACGAGGGTCTGCTCCTGTATTACCTTCAGCCCTCCGATGCCCGAGCCGACGACCACTCCTATCCTGTAGGGATCTTCCTTCGACAGGTCGAGGCCGGAATCCTCCACGGCCATCTTGGAGCAGCAGACCGCGAACTGCACAAACCGGTCCATCCTCCTGATGTCTTTAGGATTGGAGATGTATTTGGAGGGATCGAAACCCTTGACCTCGAAGGCTATCTGGCTGTCAAAACCCGAGGGATCGAACTGGGTTATCCTTCCGGCGCCGTTCTTGCCCGCCAGCAGGGCAGCCCAGAACTCGTCTTTGCTGTTCCCTACCGGAGTGACGGCGCCAAGACCGGTCACTACTACTCTTCTTCTTTCCATAAAAAATGTAGGCCCTACCTTTATGTGGATCGGGTAGGCCTGCCCTCCGGGCTAGGCCTTGCCGCCTGATTTTTCTTCTATATATTTGATGGCTTCGCCGACCGTCTTCATCTTCTCGGCGTCCTCGTCCGGGATCTCGGCCTTGAACTCTTCTTCGAGGGCCATTACTATCTCGACCGTATCAAGCGAATCCGCGCCCAGGTCATCTATGAACGTCGCCTGGGGGGTGACTTCTTCAAGTTTTACGCCCAACTGCTTTGCAATGATCTCCCTA
>JBAZFE010000132.1:0-3378 GCA_041653555.1 Candidatus Omnitrophota bacterium | reverse complement strand
GCTAAAATTACTTTTCTAAATGCGGGCCGCTAGCTCAATCGGTAGAGCAGCAGACTCTTAATCTGTTGGTTGAAGGTTCAAGTCCTTCGCGGCTCACCATACGCTGTTTTTTGTCTTCGCGCGGATGGCGGAACTGGCAGACGCGATAGCCTTAGGAGCTATTGGGGAAACCCGTGGAGGTTCAAGCCCTCTTCCGCGCACCAGTATCTGGTACCGAAGCGTGAGGCATTGATATCATAGGTTTAAGCGGGTGTAGCTCAGTTGGTAGAGCGCTACCTTGCCAAGGTAGTTGTCGACGGTTCGAACCCGTTCACCCGCTCCATTTTGGGACAAACCACTTTCTTAGGAGGAAGCCGTAATGAAGATAATGGACTTTCTTAACCCGGATGCTGTGACCGCAGATCTTCAGGCAAAGACGAAGGACGACGCGATAAAAGAACTCGTCGATCTCCTGGCCAAGGCCGGAGCCGTTAAAGAGAAGGACAAGCTGTCGAAGATACTCATGAGCCGCGAGGCCCTGGGTTCGACCGGCATCGGTTCGGGCGTAGGCATACCCCACGGGAAATGCGACGGGGTAAAGGAGCTGACGGCGGCGTTCGCGCTGTCGCCGAAGGGAGTGAATTTCGATTCGCTCGACGGCGAGCCGGTGCACATATTTTTCCTTCTGGTCGCGCCCCAAGATTCGGCAGGTCCCCACCTCAAGGCATTGGCAAGGATATCGCGCCTGCTCAAGGATAGGGTCTTCCGCGAATCCCTCAAGCAATGCAAGGATGAGAAGAGCATTCTGCGGCTTATCGAAGACGAAGACACGAAACGCCACTAATCAGATCTTCCCAAAAAGGGTCACGGAACATGCGGTGGTTTAAGTGGTTATATCCGGGTATGAGGATAAAGAGGTGGATCTTCCTCTTTACTCTCGGTATATCCGCGGTGATGTTCTCCGCCGGTTTCCTGTGGTTCGGTTACGAGAGATATTTCGCGACGCATAAGGCGAATTACCTGGTCTTTGGCACATTGCTCTTTATGGCCGGCATCATGATGATGACGATAGGCATCAGGAAGATGGTCAAGTCGTTCGTCACGGTCTTCCTGCCGCGCCGCGAGAAGGACCTCGTCGATATCATATTCAGGCAGAGGCAGCTCTCGAAAGGCCCTAAGATAGCGGTAATAGGCGGGGGCACCGGTCTGTCGGTCCTGCTGCACGGGCTAAAGGAAGTCACATCGAATATTACCGCCATCGTTACGGTGGCGGATGACGGCGGGAGTTCCGGCAGGCTCAGGACGGAATTCGACGTGCTGCCGCCCGGGGATATACGCAACTGCCTCGTCGCGCTGGCTGACGCCGAAGGGCTGATGAGGGAACTTTTCCAGTACAGGTTCACGGAAGGCGAAGGGCTCAAGGGGCACAGTTTCGGCAACCTTTTCATCACCGCTCTTTCAAAGATAACCGGCGATTTCGACAAGGCGATAAAGGAATCGAGCAAGGTACTCGCGATACGCGGGAGCGTCGTTCCGTCGACCCTCGAGAAGGTGACGCTTGTGGCTAAAAGGGCGGACGGGTCCGAGACTTCGGGCGAGAGCATGATACCGCTGGCTACATCGCCGTCGGGCGGAAAGGTAAGCCAGATAAAGAAAGTCTACCTGAGGCCCGATAACGCCAAGGCGACCCCGGAAGCATTGCTCGCGATAAAAGAGGCGGACGCGATAGTATTGGGGCCGGGAAGTTTATACACGAGCATATTGCCTAACCTGCTGGTCGACGGGGTGGTCGAGGCGATACTGAAGTCGCGCGCGGTAAAGGTGTATATCTGCAACGTGATGACCCAGCACGGCGAGACGGACGGGTTCAAGGCGTCGGACCACCTGGAAGTGCTGATAAGGCATACGCACCACGCGATCGTTGATTACGCGATGATAAATTCGGCGAAGATACCCGAGCGCCTGCAGGAAAAATATAAGTCGGAGATGGCGTATCCGGTCGAGCCGGATACGAAGAAGATACGCGAGATGGGCGTAGGCGTGGTCGAAGGCGACATGATGACGGCCGACGACTATGTCAGGCATAACGCCGAAAAGATCTCGAAGAGGATACTTGACCTGATATATGAAGTGAAGGGCACGGGGGCCTGATGGGGAGGGGAACGATAGATTTTTTGATGGCGATACACTCGCACCAGCCGGAAGGCAATTTCGACTGGGTGTTCGCCGAGGCGTACGAGAAGTCGTACCTGCCTTTCCTGGAATTGCTGTACCGGCGCCCGCGGCTGAAGATATCGCTGCATTACTCGGGCTGCCTCCTTGACTGGATAGCGGGTAAGCACCCGGAATTCATCGCGATGCTGAAGGAGATGGTCGGCCGCGGACAGGTGGAGATGCTCGGCGGCGGTTATTACGAGCCGATACTGACGCTTATACCGGAGAGGGACATCCTCGGCCAGGTAAAGCTGATGAACGAGAAGCTCAAGGAATTTACCGGGAAACCGGCGGCGGGCGTATGGCTTACCGAGAGGGTATGGGAGCCGACGCTGATAAAGCCGCTCGCGAAAGCGGGCATCAAGTACGCGATCGTCGATGACTGGCATTTTTCGTACGTCGGGCAGAAGCCGGATGATACGACGGGATATTACGTGACCGAGGATGACGGCGCGAAGCTGTTCATATTCCCCGGTTCGGAGAAGCTCAGGTACCTGATGCCTTTCAAGCTCCCGCACGAGACCGTGAATTACATGAGGGAGCAGAAGGATAAGGGAGCGCCGGCGAAGGTATTCGCCGATGACGGCGAGAAGTTCGGCGTATGGCCCGGGACGCATAAATGGGTCTATGAGGAGAAGTGGCTCGAGAATTTCTTCAACGCGGTTGAAAGCGAATCCTCGTGGCTTAAGACCACGATGTTCTCTGATTATATAAAAGAGAACGGCCCGACCGGAAGGATATACCTTACGTGCGCGAGCTACCGCGAGATGATGGAATGGAGCGGCGGGTACTTCAAGAATTTCCTCGTGAAATACCCGGAAGCGAACAGCATGCAGAAGAAGATGCAGTTCGTGAGCGGGCTCGTTGCGGCGTCGAAGGCCGCCGCGGCACGCAAGGCGCTCGAATATATCTACAAGAGCCAGTGCAATTGCGCGTACTGGCACGGCGTCTTCGGCGGGTTGTACCTGAACCACCTGCGCTCGGCGGTCTATTCGAACATTATCAAGGCGCAGAAGGAGCTCGACAAGGCCGCGCATAAGACGGCGGACTGGGTCGAGGCAGTCGAGACGGATATCGATTGCGATTCGTATAATGAAGTGCTGGTATCCAACTCAAAGATCGAGCTGGATATCTCCCCGCATAACGGCGGGGCGATCTTTGAACCGGATTTCAAGCCTCTCGCGC
>JBAZFE010000131.1:0-3439 GCA_041653555.1 Candidatus Omnitrophota bacterium | reverse complement strand
CGATCTTAGGCTTATACGTTAGGCTCAAAATATGGGTTCGTGTCCTAAAACTCCCGGAATCGTGACTCACGGCGACCGCCTCCCGAAAAGGAGCGTAAAAAGAGGGATTATTATCAGCGAGAGCAGGAAAAAGGCGATTATGAACTTGACCATAAAGCCTAACCAACGGTCGCCAGGACCCATCCCGGACTCGTAATCTGCCTGTCCAGGCTTGTCCTGACCTACCTCCGGCCCCTGATTCAAAAGAATCCCTCCGGTAATTCTAGTTTTTCTAAGACCCACGTTATCTGGGAGCGTTTCCCGAAAGGCCCATATTGAGGGGTCTTTACCCGACCGCAGCCGAGGTTAAGCCTGAGGGCGCTCATTTCTTGTCATCCTCCCGAGGCTCCCATCGGAGGCTATACGCTCTAGGGCATGATTGGCAGGGCTCCCTTGAAGGGACCTTAGATCCGTGCTTACAATTACCACAGTTAAAGAGGCCCATTACTGACCCTCCTTAGGTCGAGGGGCGTATATGCCTCCCTTCGATGGCGCTGGAAAATCCTTTTGAGCGTCGCGCTCTCGGTCAATGATCGCCCGGTCCTGAGGGGAGAGCTCGCCTAACTTTAGGCTCTTCTTAAGGCGTTGCTGGCGACGATACCGGGCGAGGGCTACCGCGCCCTCCCGGAGGAAGATCATATCCTCTAAGGCTAATTGGTCCTCTTCGGCCTCGGTCCTCGGTTCCTTTCTCTCCCCGTTCTTAACGAGCTTTTGTAGTTCCTGAAATCTAGCGCTGGCTATGTTCATTGATACATGCCTCCATAATCCGATTTCACTTTCTCGTTCGAGGCCTTGGCCGTCTCTGCGGTTTCCTCGACCTCTTTAACCTTGGCGATCGTTTCCCTGGCTGTTTTCTCTACTAACTTCCCATCAATCTCGGCGATCTTGGCTAGTCCGGTCGTCTGTAATTGTAAAATCCTGACAACCTGCTCTAATGTCGCCTCGAGCTCTTCGAGCTTGGTCGAAATCTCGATTACCTGGCCCGGAAGCTCTAACATGATCTTAGCCTGACGAATCGCCTTTTCGTCGTTCTGGCCTTGGGATTTGAACTCTAATTCGTCCCTGCCCTCGGAATTTGATAAAAAAGCTGTTCCGTCCTTGGATTCCATGAAATATTTTCCGGCTAGACCGCCCACGAGCGCTGGCGATTCGATAGCTATGTGAGTCTCCCAATTCGTCTTTTCAGGTAGTCCGAACTTCCATCCTGCTTTTTTCGAGATACCGTTAAGGATGTCCTGGCATACCGCCGCCGCCTTAGTTTCATAGTCTCCTAGTTCGGCCTCGGTGAGGTCCATTTGCGGAGGATAGACGTAGAAGTTTTGCTGATTCGGTGTTTCCTCGTATTCGACGCTGATAAAATGCTCGTAGTAAGGGATCTGCCCCTTGAACCGTTGAACATTCCGGCGATTGTAGTAGGACCGGAGAAATTGCATATCCCCGACCCTAAGGACCTTCGCCCGATACTTCAAATGATGAACCTTCGCGGTCTCAACCCGGGCATATTTTTCGGCGACATCTGTTACGCCCCTAGCGTAAACTTCATTTCTGGGGTTGACAAGTAGGGCGTCCAGCTCACCGGCCCGGGGTCCTTTTTCGTAAAAACAGGGCCGGGTCCTCCCGGGGATCTTCTTAACGTATCCTCCGGCCTCTAATTCTAGGGTTATGTTGCTTACCCTCTGCCGGGTCAACCCTAATAAATCACATATACTGGATTGAGCCCGACCCTCTACTAGGAGGGCGTAGACCTTTAACCTCGTAGGGGCGTCGCGGATCGGATTAGCGATGGCGATTCCCCCTAGAGTTGTCAATAGCTATGTCAACCCCTTGACAAAAAAGGTTGACAAGTGGGGTTGACAAGTTCGAGGCCAGATAGGATGTCAACCCCTTATTTCTGGGGTTGACATATTCATTTAAATATAAGTTCGAGGCCAGATAGGATGTCAACCCCTTATTTCTGGGGTTGACAAGTGGGGTTGACAAGTTCCTCACGGTCACGGCCTCCGGTCGCGCCGATATTTACAATGATAACATACGCAGGAAACGACAGAAAACTCGGCCTTCCCGCAGGCCCTCTTTGAAGCGGGGAGGGCACATTTCCCGGCACTCCACCGACCATCGGAGCGCCGGTTTATCTCCCCGTATCGCTCCATTGACCGGAGGCGCTTACAGACATAGCTCGTATTCTTGCCGATTTCCTGGGCTATGTCCGAGGTCCGTTTTCCCGCCTTGTAGAGCCTCAATATCCTATCGTCTAGGGAGTAATCGCTCTCTATTACCGCCACGATCTAACCTCCTACGGCGATAACAGCGGAGGCGATCATCCCGACCCAGACCATTAAAAAGAAGAAATAGAGCCTTACTAACATCTCTTGGTCGCGGTCCAGCTCTGTTTGAGTATAGGCCATTAGACCGCCTCCCTCGCCTCGATCCGGGCGGCCTGATTTGCCAACGAAAGGAACTGTTCCCTGAGGTCTCGGCCAGTAAACGAGACCCGAGAAATCATATTTTCTTCGCTCCGTTTTGCTGGCATAGCCCTTAGGGACAATTTAGCCGGTCCTGCGCTGCCCTCAATTCGTCGCCTAAGATCCCGATATACGCTCGAAAACTCTGATTGATCGACTCGTGACGCATTAACCGGGCTATGGTCTCGATCGGGACCCCGGCGAGGTGTAGCCGATGCCCGTAGGTCCTCCTTAGGTCGTGCGTTCGGAAATGAATACCCGAGGCCTCGGAGAGTTTCGTTATCCTGTTCGATATGTAGTCCTCCGAGACCGGACGCAGGCCCTCCGTCGTAGGGAGGACTATTAGCCTGTCCGATTCCCTTACGGCCGTTCCTGCCCATCCCTGACGCTTTTGGAGGTATTCCGATAGGGGTCTCTCGGTCATCTTTGATAGTTCTAGGTGTCCGGGTTTCCCGCCCCCGCGCCCCTTGCCGAGTATGGTCGAGTGTTTGCACCTTAGGAGCTCGTGCGCGTTCGCGACGGTCAGGCGACGCATATCTATCGACCGGAGGCCGTTGTCGGCTCCGAGAGAGAATATAAGCTCCGTTTCCGTCCCTAGCGCCCTCGCATATTGACGGATCGCTGCAACGTCTACCTCCGAAAGAAATACTCCGTTCACGGCCTGCCGAGCCCGATAGGGAAATTTCCAGGTCCTCGCGGCCTTGCAGCCGGCGAAGATTAGAAGGGCTCTTACGGTCGTTAACATTACGGCCTTGGATGTCTCCCCGCATGTTAACAAAGATTCCAGCTCTCGTAAGTCTGCTAGCGTTAACGAGCTCGGGACGGGATAGCCTAGAAGGGTCCCGGCCTGGTTTAACCATACCGTGTACTGATAACGACTCTCCGGCCCGATACTGGCGTTGGCGAGGAATCGCCTTATTGCCCGATGCCAGGGGCCG
>JBAZFE010000130.1:0-3456 GCA_041653555.1 Candidatus Omnitrophota bacterium | reverse complement strand
TATCGGTTCGGTCCTCGCGCTCGAGTACCCGCAGTTCTCGGAATGGGAAGAAGAGATAAAGAAGATAAAAGAAGGGTACATAAAATACAAGCACGCGAAATCGCTGATGGACTACGACGACCTGCTCGTCTTCCTGAAGAAACTCCTGCACGAGCACAAGGAAGTCCGCGCGAGGTTATCCGGACAGTATAAATATATAATGGTCGACGAATACCAGGATACCAACAAGCTGCAGGCCGACATCGTGCACCTGCTCGCGTCCGGGCACAACAACGTCATGGTCGTCGGCGACGATTCGCAGAGCATATACTCGTTCCGCGGCGCGAACTTTAAGAACATAATCGATTTCCCGAAGGTCTTCAAGGGTACCACGGTCATCATGCTCGAGGAGAACTACCGTTCGACCCAGCCGATACTCGACCTTACTAACGAGGTCATAAAGAACGCCGATGAGAAGTTCGAGAAGACGCTCTTCACGAACAAGGGGGCGGGCAAGGCGCCGATATTCGTCGAGGCGCGCGACGAGAACGTGCAGTCGAAATACGTCGTCCAAAAGGTGCTCGAGCTCGTGGATGACGGGGTGATGCTCAAGGATATCGCGGTGCTCTTCCGCGCGGGATGGCACTCTAACGACCTCGAGATCGAGCTAGCGAACCATGGCATCCCGTTCCTGAAATACGGCGGGCAGAGGTTTGTCGAGGCGGCGCATATAAAGGATATACTGTCGTACCTGCGCATCGCGCACAACCCGGCCGACCAGGTCAACTGGCACAGGGCCCTGATGCTGATGCGCGGCATCGGTGAAAAGACCGCCGGCAGGATAACCGAGCAGATGATAGACAAAAAGCAGGGGCTCGACATAGACGAAGGAATATTGAAAAAACATCCCGACCTTGCGGACCTTGTGGACATATTAAGGGGCGTGAAGCCGCAGGAGCATCTTCCGGGAGCGCTTATTAAGGGATTCCTCGAATATTACGGGCCGTTGTTGAAGGCCAAGTACGACGATTACCACAAGCGCGCGCCCGACCTGAACTCGCTCGAGCGCATCGCCGGAAGGTATAAGTCGCTCGAATCATTCCTTACCGACATGGCGCTTGAGCCGCCCGAGAAGAGCATCCTTGAAGCCGGGCTCAAGGGCAAGCACGACCACGCGATGACGCTTTCCACCATACACTCGGCCAAGGGGCTCGAATGGCACACCGTATTCCTTATATACGTCGCCGAAGGGCACCTCCCGTCATACCAGGCGATGGAGGATAAGGATGCCATAGAAGAAGAGCGCCGGCTTTTTTATGTCGCGGCGACGCGCGCCAAGGACAACCTTATACTCTTGAAGCCGGCGATAGACCGCTCGGCGCGCTGGATGAAGAACTATTCCGGCGGCTATGCCGGGAGCATCTTTACCGAGGTCTCGCGCTTCCTGCAGGAAGGCAGCATACTCGAACGTTTCATGGAAGTCGAGAAGGCCGGCGGCGGATTTGATGATGTTGAATTTGAGGACGTAATATAATATAATCAGCAATGGGGACACCCTGCAAAAGCAGAGTGTCCCCTATATAGGAGGATATAATGTATAAAGTCGTATTGCTGCGCCACGGAGAGAGCACCTGGAACAAGGAGAACCGTTTCACCGGATGGACCGACGTAGACCTTTCGGAGAAAGGCCTTTCCGAGGCGAAGAAGGCCGGCGAAGTGCTGAAAAAAGAAGGTTTTGTCTTTGACGTTGCTTTCACGTCCGTCCTGAAGAGGGCCATCCGCACGCTCTGGATGACGCTCGACGGCATGGACCTCATGTGGATACCCGTTTATAATTCATGGCGCCTGAACGAGAGGCATTACGGCGCGCTGCAGGGCCTTAACAAGGCCGAGACCGCCGCGAAATACGGGGACCAGCAGGTACTGGTATGGCGCCGCAGCTATGATACCCCGCCGCCGGCGCTCGAGAAGGACGACCCGCGCAGCCCGGCGAAGGACCCGCGCTACGAGAGCCTCAAGCCCAACGAAGTGCCCCTGACCGAATGCCTGAAGGACACCGTCGCCCGCTTCCTGCCTTACTGGCACGAAACGATAGCGCCGGTAGTCAAGAGCGGCAAGCGCGTAATAATAGCCGCGCACGGCAACAGTTTGAGGGCGCTCGTGAAATACCTCGATAACGTATCGGACCAGGATATAGTGGGGCTCAACATACCGACGGGCATGCCGCTCGTCTATGAACTTGACGACGACCTGAAGCCGATCAAGCACTACTACCTCGGCGACCCCGAAGAGGTAAAGAAGGCGATGGAAGCCGTCGCTAACCAGGGTAAGGCAAAAAAATAGGGGCCGCGGTATAATCATCAAAGGTCCCGAGGAAGCCGAAAGCAGGAACCTCATATACCAGTTGTATACCCACAAAATACGGGGTTTTTGTCGTCGGGAGACACAACATATAGTATTTTTTCCTTGACAAGCTACTAGGGCTTGACTATACTTTGAGGTGGAAAAAGGGGGTTTTAGACATGGGGGATATGAGACTACAGCAGGGTGGTTTGTCGGCAAATTCAAGGAAGGTCCTCGAGAAACGCTATCTGCGCAAGGACGCGGAAGGGCGCCCGATAGAGACTCCCGAGGAGCTCTTCAGGAGGGTATCCCGCAACATAGCTTCAGCGGACTTATATTACGATCCGGATTATAACGCGGCAAAGCTCGAGGAAGAATTTAACGCGATGATTTCCAGGCTGGATTTCCTTCCTAATTCTCCGACGCTTATGAACGCCGGCCGCGAGCTCCAGCAGCTCTCGGCTTGTTTCGTCCTGCCCATTGAAGATTCCATGGAGTCGATATTCGAGACCATAAAGAACACCGCGCTGATACACCGTTCGGGCGGCGGCACCGGCTTTTCGTTCTCGAGGCTCCGCCCGGCGAACAGCATGGTAAAGACGACCGGCGGCATCGCGAGCGGCCCGGTGTCGTTCATGAAGGTTTTCGACGCGGCGACCCACGCGGTAAAACAGGGCGGCACGCGCCGCGGCGCGAATATGGGCATCCTGCGCATCGACCACCCGGATATACTGGATTTCATCAAGTGCAAGGAGACCGACAAGGACATAACGAATTTCAACATATCGGTCGCGATAACCGAAGAGTTCATGAGGAAGGTCGAGCGCGACGAGGAGTACGACCTCATATCCCCGCATAACAAGAAGGCCGTCGGGAAGCTGAAGGCGCGGGAAGTCTTCGACATGATAGTCGAGAGGGCCTGGAAGAACGGCGAACCCGGCATAATATTCATAGACAGGATAAACAAGTCGAACCCGACGCCGCAGGTCGGGCAGATAGAATCGACGAACCCGTGCGGCGAGCAGCCGCTGCTGCCGTACGAGAGCTGCAACCTCGGCTCGATCAACCTCATTAAGATGGTCAGGGCCGACACGTCCTCCCCGCAGATAGACTGGGAGAAGCTGCGCGAGACGA
>JBAZFE010000129.1:0-3539 GCA_041653555.1 Candidatus Omnitrophota bacterium | reverse complement strand
GACACCAACTTCGCCGCCGATGTCACGATAATGGAAGAGGCGAGCGAACTCGAGCAGAGGCTTATCAAGGGAACGAAGCCGCTCCCGCTGATCACGACCTGCTGCCCGTCATGGGTGGATTTCATGGAGAAGTTCCACACGGACATGATCGAGCATTTCTCGTCGTGCAAGTCGCCGCATGAGATCCTCGGCGTCCTCTCGAAGACATATTACGCGCAAAAGAACAATATCGACCCGTCTAAAATAGTCATGGTCTCGATAATGCCTTGCACATCGAAGAAATACGAGATAACCAGGAGCGACGAGATGCATGCTTCGGGCTACCAGGACGTTGACATCGTCCTGACTACCCGTGAGCTGGCGGGTATGATAAAGCAGGCAGGCATTGATTTCACGAACCTTCCCGACGAGGAATCGGATACGATCCTCGGAGAATACGCGGGCGCCGGCACCATATTCGGCGCGACCGGCGGCGTCATGGAAGCCGCGGTCAGGACCGCGAATTATTTCATAACGGGCAAGGAGCTCTCCAAGGTCGATATTGAGGCGGTAAGGGGCCTCGATAAGGTCAAGGAGGCCGAGGTAGACATCGGCGGCAAGAAGATACGCGTCGCCGTCGCGCACGGCATGGCGAACGTCGAATATGTGCTGAACAAAGTAAGGGAAGCGAAGAAGGCCGGCAAGGAGACGCCCTATCATTTCATCGAGGTAATGGCGTGCCCCGGCGGCTGCATCGGCGGCGGCGGACAGCCCTACATGGTCACCGATGAGGTCCGCATGATGAGGGCGAAAGTCCTCTACGAGGATGACAAATCCAAGCAGGTCAGGTGTTCGCACCAGAACCCTTACGTAAAGAGGCTGTACAAGGAGTTCCTCGAGAAACCCTTAGGCGAAAAGTCCGAGAAACTTTTGCATACGACTTACAAAGGCGTACCTATATACAGAAGGTAGGGACGGTTCTTCAGCTAATCGGAGAAGTGTCCCCAAATACCTGCGGTAAGGACGGAGACAGTGTCTAAAACCAAGGGGCCAGGAGAGCAGATTGCACCCGGTTCCCACGCAGGAACCGGGTTTTTATTTTGGGACCTGTCCCAAAGTGACACGTCCCCATAAGGAGGTAAGATGGATAAACGGCTGGGATTTATGGGAATAATCATCACGGACAGGAATAACCAGGCGGCGGAGGTCAATAAGGTCCTGTCGGAATTTGGAAGCATAATACAGGGCAGGATGGGCATCCCTTATAAAGAGAGGAACTGCTCGGTCATAACAATCATCGTCGACGCCACGACCGACGATATAGGCGCGTTGACCGGCCGTCTCGGGCTGATAAAAGGCGTCTCGGTCAAGTCGGCCCTGTCGAAAAAATAACGGAGTTTTTATGCGTTACAGGAAAGAAACAGATATCCTCGGCGAAAAACAGGTACCGGAAGACGCATATTGGGGCATACATACCCAGCGGGCGCTCGAGAATTTCACGATCAGCGGACAGAAGGTAAACCGGGGGCTCATCAGCGCGTTCATAAAGGTGAAAAAGGCCGCGGCAATGGCAAATGAGGAACTCGGGTACCTGGATCCCGCCAAGGCCCGCGCTATTATTTCAGCCTGCGACGAGATCTCCGAAGGCCTCAAGGAAATGCCGTATATCGCGGAATTCCCTGTCGACGCGCTCCAGGGCGGGGCCGGAACATCCGTCAATATGAACGTTAACGAGGTGGTCGCCAACCGCGCGATCGAGATCATGAGCGGCAAAAAGGGCGATTACAGCGTCATCGATCCCATTGAAGACGTGAATATGCACCAGTCGACGAACGATACATATCCGACGGCCCTTAAGGCCGCATGCATATACGGTTTTAGGTCCCTGAGCGCAGCGATTGAAAGCGTGCAGGGGGCATTCCAGGCGAAGGAAAGTGAGTTTGCCGGCATTGCCAAGATCGGACGCACCGAACTGCAGGAGGCCGTTCCGATAACCCTTGGCGCCGAATTCTCCGCGTTTGCGGAGGCCTTCGGGAGGGATAGGTGGAGGACCTTCAAATGCGAAGAGCGCCTAAGGTCAGTGAATATAGGGGGTACCGCGGTAGGCACCGGCCTGACAGCCCCGAGGGATTACATTTTTCTTGTCATAGAGAAATTGCGTGAGGTTACAGGGCTGGGCCTTTCAAGGGGCGAGAACCTGCTGGACGCTACCGCGAACCAGGACGCTTTCGTGGAAGTATCCGGCATATTGAAGGCGCATGCCTCGAACCTCATAAAGATATCGGGCGACCTGAGGATGATAAATTTGCTAGGCGAGGTAATACTGCCTAAAGTCCAGGCGGGCTCATCGGTGATGCCGGGAAAATCGAACCCGGTTATACTCGAGGCGGCTGCGCAGGCCGGCATGAAGGTCATCGCTAACGACCTGTCTGTGACGCAGGCCGCATATAAGGCAAGCATGCAGATTGACGAGTTCATGCCCCTTATCGCGCACGCGATGCTTGAATCCATTGATATAATGACGAATACAGACCTGTTATTAGCCCCCCATATCGCCGGCATAAAAGCGGACGCCGCAAAATGCCGCGGGTATCTCGATAACAGCCCGGCGATCATTACCGCTTTCCTCCCATCGGTAGGATACAAGAAAGCTGAGGAGATCATAAAAGGGTATAATCCTTCCGGCGGCAAGAGCGTGAGGGAGTATCTTGAAGAGAAACTAGGGAAGGAAGCGGTCGAAAATGCGCTCTCTCCCCGGAACCTTATGTCACTTGGGTACAGTAATGATAAAGACGCCTAAATCACTCAGGCTGCAGATAGGGATATTCGGCCGGACGAATGTCGGCAAGTCGAGCTTCCTTAACATGATAGCGGGACAGGATGTGGCCATAACCTCGCCGGTAGCGGGTACCACGACCGATGTCGTCGAGAAATCCATGGAGCTCCTGCCCATCGGGCCCGTAGTTTTTTTAGATACGGCCGGTTTGGATGATAAGTCGGAGCTTTCCTTGGCCCGGCTCGGAAAGACCTCAAAGATATTCGACCGCGCAGATGTTGCGGTGCTGATAACAGAACCGGATGCATGGTCGGAGTACGAAGACGGTGTAATGGCGGAACTCAAGAAGAGAGGCGTTCCGGTTATCATCGCCGTAAACAAAACTGACTTAAAGAAACCGCGCGAGGATTTTGCCAAGGACAAGTCGTCCATGGTGATGCGTTGCTCCAGCATAGATCCTGCCGGAAGGGACAAGTATGTCGCCGAGTTAAAAAGGCACCTGATAGAGGCATGCCCTGGCGATTTCCTTGACCCTCCCGCCCTGATAGGGGACCTGCTCCCTGGGCCGGGAGGCATTGCCGCGCTTATTGTTCCCATAGACCTGCAGGCGCCGAAAGGCCGGCTTATTTTGCCGCAGGTCCAGACCATACGCGACGCGCTCGATAATGACGCATCGGCGATAGTTGTGAAGGAGCGTGAGTTCGCCTCGGTACTTGGGAAAATGAAGGTTTTACCTGATATCGTCATCTGCGATTCACAGGTAGTATTGAAGATGGTCGCCGAT
>JBAZFE010000128.1:0-3548 GCA_041653555.1 Candidatus Omnitrophota bacterium | reverse complement strand
TAAAATAACGAAAGTATAATAACAGCAAGGTAATGTCAAAATGGCTTTAGGAATATTGGGAAGAAAAAAAGGGATGACGCAGGTCTTCAGGGATGACGGAAGGGTCATACCCGTCACCGTCGTGGAAGCAGGTCCGTGCACCGTGCTCCAGGTCAAGACCAAGGCAAAGGACGGCTATGAGGCGGTCCAGATAGGTTTCTGCGACAGGAAAGAAAAGGGCGTAACCAAGCCCGAGCTCGGGAAGTTCAAGAAACTGAAGATAACCCCGAAGAGATTTGTTAAAGAGATCAGGACTACCGCCGACCAGAAGTACGAAGTCGGCCAGGAGTTCAAGGCCGATATATTCGCGGCCGGGGATGCCGTTGATGTCACCGGCACGTCGATTGGAAAAGGTTTCCAGGGCGGCATGAAGAGGTGGCACTGGAAGGGCGGCAAAGAGACGCACGGTTCGACGTCGCACAGGAGGCCCGGTTCCATAGGTTCGACAACGACGCCTGGAAGGGTCATCAGGGGGCATCACCTGCCCGGCAGGATGGGCGGGGATACGGTCACCACGCAGAACCTTGAAGTCGTGAAGGTAGACCTCGAGAACAACATAATAGTGCTGGAAGGCGCGGTCCCGGGGCCTGATAATTCTCTTTTGATAATCAGGAAGGCAAAGAAACTCGCCAAGGCCAAGATCCCGCAGTTGGTCATAATGAAGGAAAAGAAAGAGAAGTCAAAGAAGGAATCGGGCGGGAAGAAAGAGGCTAAGAAATAATGGCTGAGTTAGAGATATATAACATAAAAGGACAATCCGTAGGGAAGTTCGAACTCGATAAGAAAGTTTTCGACGGTAAGGTCAACGAGGCGATACTCCACCAGGTGATCAGGATGTATGAGGCGAACCAGAGGCAGGGTACCGCCGATACGAAGACCCGTTCCGAAGTACGCGGCGGCGGCAAGAAGCCGTGGAAGCAGAAGGGCACAGGCCGCGCGCGCGCCGGCACGAACAGGTCACCGTTGTGGAAGGGCGGCGGCAAGATATTCGGACCGCACCCGAGGGATTATTCATACTCGGTCCCTAAGTCGGTCAAGAAGCTCGGATTGGTCTCGAGCCTCAACGCCAAGATCAACGATAACGATATGATCGTGCTTGACGACCTGAAGCTCGAGAAGGCAAAGACGAAGGAATTCGTGGCTGTCCTAGTGAAGATCAAAGCGGAAAAGAAGCCGATGATCGTTCTCGATAAGAAGGATGAATCCGTGGTAAGGGCGTCGAGGAATATAAGGTCGCTGATCCTGAGGGATTACAAGACGCTCAACGCGTACGAGATACTCAAGCAGAAAAAAGTCGTGATAACCCAAAAGGCGCTTGAAGCGCTGACCAAACTACTGGTGAAGAAATGATACAGAAATACAAGATATTGAAGAGCCTGCTGCATTCGGAAAAAGGTTCGCAGATGATAACCTTCAACAAATATGTCTTCGAGGTCGATAAAGGCGCCAACAAGACGGAGATAAAGAAGGCGATCGAACAGGCATATAAGGTAAAGGTCAAGGATGTCAACACGATGATAATGTCCGGCAAGTGGCGCAGGGTGCGCTTCAAGCCGGGCAAGACTCCCGACTGGAAGAAGGCGGTAGTCACCTTGCGCGCAGGCGACAAGATAGACGTAACAACATAAGGTCATAGAAAAATGCTAAAGACATACAGGCCATATACAAAATCCAGAAGGTGGATGACATCTACGGACTTCTCGGGTCTCACGAAGAAAGAGCCGGAGAAGGCGCTGCTCGTACCGAAAAAGAGCAGGTCCGGCCGCAATAACCTTGGCCATGTTTGCGTACGCCACCAGGGCGGCGGTCATAAGAGGATGGTAAGGATAGTAGACTTCAAGCGCAATAAGGTCGGCATTCCGGCGACGGTTATAGCGTTGGAATACGACCCGGGCAGGTCGGCGTTCCTGGCTTTGCTCGAATATGAGGACAAGGAGCGCAGGTATATAATTGCGCCCGTGGACCTTAAAGTCGGCGATAAGGTGATGTCCGGGCCCGATGCCGAAATAAAGGTCGGCAACGCGCTGCCGATAAAGAATATTCCCGTAGGTTCGTTCATACATAATATCGAGCTTGCTGAGGGTTTGGGCGCAAAGATAGTCCGTTCCGCAGGCACGAGCGCACAGTTGATGGCAAAGGAAGGCGACCATGCCAATATTAAACTGCCGTCAGGCGAGATAAGGCTTATCCGCCTCGGATGCTACGCTACGCTCGGACAGGTAGGGAATGTCGATCACGGCACGATATCGATAGGTAAGGCCGGCAGGAAAAGGTGGATGGGCGTCCGTCCATCGGTCAGAGGCGTAGTCATGAACCCGCATGACCATCCGCACGGCGGCGGCGAAGGCAAATCCGGGCAGGGTAATCCCCATCCGGTCACGCCTTGGGGCGTACCCACGAAGGGTTACAGGACCAGGAGGCCCGGCAAGTATTCCGACAGGCTGATAATCAAGCGGAGGAGCAAATAGAATGGGGCGTTCGTCGAAAAAGGGCCCGTACGTGGAAGAGAAGCTTCTTAAGAAGGTCGAGAAGCTCAAGGGCGATAAGAAACCCATAAAGACATGGTCACGCAGGTCGACCGTCGTGCCGGAGTTCATCGGCGCCACGTTCCTGGTCCATAACGGTAATAAATTTATACCGGTCTTCGTGACCGAGAACATGGTAGGGCACAAGCTCGGTGAGTTTGCCCCGACCAGGACGTTCAGGAAACACGGTGGCATGAAGGCAAAAGAAGCGGCCACGACTACCTAAAAAGAGGATAAACATAAGAGATGTCATCAGTCGGCAGAGTAGTAGCGAAATATATCAAGATGTCCCCTTACAAGATGCGTAAGGTCATGGACCTCGTCAGGGGCAAGGACGTGGATTCGGCGATGGCCATACTTGAGAATACCGACAAGAAGGCCGGCGTATACCTTGTTCGCGCGCTTAAGTCCGCTATTGCTTCCGCGAAACAGGGGGGCAAGATCAAGCAGGATGAGCTTTTTGTCGAGAAGATAACGGCCGATGACGGCCCGATGGCGAGAAGGTTCAGGGCCGCGGCCATGGGAAGGGCTACGATGATAAGGAAGAGGACCACCCACATCATCATTGAACTTGGGGCAAAAACCATAAGCGCGACAGCGAAACCAAAAGCTGCAAAGAAATAGGAGGAGTTAGTGGGTCACAAAGTAAATCCGATATCTATGAGGTTGGGCTATATCAAGACCTGGCGCTCGCGTTGGTTCGCGAGGAGGAAGGATTTTGCCGATTTTATCATCGAGGATCTTGACATCCGCAAATACGTAAAGAAGAACTTTTCAGCCGCGGGCATCGCGCTGATAGAGATCGAACGCGCGAGCAACAAGGCGAAGGTAATAATACATACTGCAAGGCCGGGCATCATAATCGGCAGGAAGGGCGCCGATATCGACAGGCTCCGCGACGACTTGCAGGGTAAGACGAAGAAAGAGATATATATAGAGATCAAGGAAGTCAAGAATGCATCTACGGATGCTCAGCTTGTGGCC
>JBAZFE010000127.1:0-3574 GCA_041653555.1 Candidatus Omnitrophota bacterium | reverse complement strand
TCCGCGAGGATAAACGAAGGCTGGTCAACTTTAGCGTACCAGTCGCAGGAGGCGTCGGCAATATCTTCGCCGGAGTCGTAGAGGTAAACGTAAGCGCCCGAACTAGAGGCGGCCTGCGCTCCCGGGGTGAGAGCGAGGACCGCGACCAGGGCGAACGCGAACGCCGCGAGGACCTTACCTTTCATAGTAAGGCCTCCCTCAGAACTTCAGCTTTGCAAACAAGCCGCCGATCGCGCCAAAGACTACTGCCAGCACCATGATCGAGATCACGAGGGGCAGGATATCCCAGACGGGGTCCAGAATAGTAGCATCCATATTTTTTCCCTTCCTGTAGCAAACTCGCTACAGTAATATCGTAGGAAGGGAGGATAACATTATTCTGTTTAAACAATTATAAATATAGGTTATGTGTGGGGCAGGGCGCCGATAGTTATCAGACTACTTTTATAGTGTCCTTCGGACAATTACTGAGAACGAAAGGACCCTAGGCCATTAGCGGTCATTCTGCGGTCGAGTCCATGCTAAGACCGGCCGCGACGGTCCGGGCCAGGGTGTCGGGGAGTCCGTACTTGAAGGCTATGCGGTCCTTAGACCAGGAGCCTCGGGAGGATAGGAGCTCGGCCCGTTCCTCCTTAGGGAGGCGCTTGATCTTATCGACAATGCTCCCGGGGTCGACGTCCATATTTTTTTCATGTTCCCGTTCTACCTGTTCGAGGTATTTTTGTACTCGCTCCTTACCGCGTTGGGTCTTTAGCGTGACGTAATCTTCACGGATCGTCGGGGGAAGTTCTTTCATGTAGTAGACAAAACGAAGATCCCAATAGGGGTCGGACTTACGGCCATAGCGGTTATAAGACGGGGTATGCCACATTGACCGGCCCCGGGTGAATCTCGGGGCCTCGTATATAACGAGAGTACGGAATCTTCTACGGAGGCCAGAATCTAGGAGCTCGAGGGATGGGAGGTTGAACTCGACGAAGAGGTTACGATCCCTCATTTGCTGAGACCCTTTAACGATGGCCTTACTTACGCTCGTATTCCAGTCCCTCGAAAAGGCGACCTCCCCGGCCTCATCCAGGAGTATGCAACCATAACGAGGACAGTCATCAATGAGCCTAAGTAATTCCTCGGCGTCGTATACGACATGCTCCTTAACGTTGAAGAGATCCCCGGCGACCCTCCGAGCGGTATGGATGGACCCGGTCGATTTTCCTGTCCCTTCGTAACCCTCGTTAACGGTCCACCAATCGAAATCATTACGGATAACCTTGCGTACATAATTACAGTGACGGTCCAGGAGGTCCCTATCGAGACCCTTAGGAGCTCGTGCATACTTCGCTATTGTTTCAGCCGTCCAGGTCATCGTCATTTTCCATCATTCGTCCGGTCTGCGGTTCACGATAAAGGAGCCTCATAACGGCCAGGAGGTCGGTCAGGATCGTTTTCTTACGGAGAGCCCGTTGGCGGTGTATTGGATGCTCCGCGAACTTCATAAGGGGCGTATCCTTCGGCGGTTGCATGGCCTCGGCGTCCTGCCATTCGAGGATAGCGGTCTTATCTCCGCTAGGGGTCGGGACCTTTAGCTTAACCTTCTTCGAGGTCGGCAGGGAGGCCCATACGCTGTCGATAACGTCCTCGTAGATAGCGCCGATACCGTGAGCCGCTGCCTCCTTATCGGATAGCATGAGGCCTTCGATCAGCATCATTTCATAGCTGAGTTGAGCCCGGACCCGTTCCTCTTCCGCGTAAATCCCTCCTTCTTTTTATCTCAGTCATTATCCTACAGACCCATAATAGGGTGATTCCATCGGTTGTATAGCTGAAATAACCTGGGTCGGTCATCTGTCTATCGGGCGCGGGTAAAAAATCTCCATCCCTACCTCGTGCAACAAAGAATCTCACGATCGTACCATATATAGTATCCATAGCAGCAGCATCCTTCCTTTTTACAGCTTCTTGATAGTCTATACAGGCCCTATACATGGAATCTATTAACTCATCATTCGCCGCGTACCTTTCTGGCAAGTTCGGCCACCTCCCTTAAGTCATCTGGGACGATGTGAGTTCCATGTCTCAATTTCTCAATTCTAACGCTCGGATTAGCTAGGCTGAATTTCTGGGTATCCCTAACGAGCGAGGACGATCTAGCGGCGAACGCGGCGTTTATCTCCACAATAGGGATAGGCCGGCTCTGTTGGGCGTCGTCCGTGGTGATCATTTCTCCGAATGCGGTGAACATTCTATAACGGCGCTCTTCGGCGGTGTACTGGAAGAGACCCTCGTACTGTGGTTTTTCAATATCGCGGTCCAGGGTCAGTTTTATCAGGCCCTTTTGGGGCATTAAGGGATTCCACCAAAAGCGGTGTTTGAGCCATATCTCTACGGTGTCCCTCGAAGGGGTGCCGTAGATACCGTCCCAGATACGGACCCAGATATTGTCGGTCGACCACATTATGCGGCCGTCCCTGCTCTTAGTGTTGCCACGGATGACGATATAATCCTTGAAGGCGAACCTCCAGGGGAGGGACCAAAAGGCGAAGGTCACGCTTACCATAAGGCATATTAGCAGGGTTAGAAGGGGCCAGTAATCAGCGAACCATTCTCCCGGACCTCCGGCGTAGGTAAATATCCCCATGAACCAGGGCAGGATGATCGTACCTCGGTACCAGTCCATAACGAAGAGGTAGTTACCTATGATCATAGACGATAGCGCCGAGAACGTTAGGCCTATGAGAAATAGGAGGATAGGGGAGCGAGGTAGGATATTAGAGGCGAGATCGTAGGCGGCGGGGTGCCGTTCTGAGAACTTGCCCGGGGTCCGGTCCTTTTTTCCCTTTTTCTCCTGCTTTTTTTGCTCCTTTTCCTGTACTCTCGGGACGGGGGCGAGCTCTTCCCGTACCTCCTGAATGATGGGGGCCGAGGGCGGGGCCTCGGTCCTGGCCTCCTGTGGAGGGACGGGGGCCGGGGTCCTCCAGGCGGTAGTTCCGCATTTAGGGCAGCGTTCTGGATTATCCCGGCGAGGGGTCCATGTATATCCGCATCGGCACCTGGCCGGCTCTCTTATTTTTTTATGTTTAGACATCGGGATCGGCCTCCGTCCTCCTTGTTTCAGTTCCCGGCACCTGTGGCGGGGTATCGTTGCGACCGATGATCCTCCGGTCCTTGGTAGACATCTGGACGGAATCGCTGATAGCATGAACGCGACATTCCTCGACCTCTACACATTTTTCTAACCCCAGGATAGCCTCTTCCCATTCCATTATGAGGGCGTCATAGTGGAAAACGTCCTTTCCGTTCGCAGGCCAGACCGGGACGTAGAAGTTACCGCGTGCTATGCTCCCGCAGCCGTCGATATAGAGCTCTTTCGATAGCCATCCCGATATTAGTTCGGTCGGGACGGCGTACCATCGGACCGGCCCCCAACGGGAGCGCCTAATAAATAAGTCGCAAACTGGATCGGCGGCGATGGGGCCATAGAGCCGGCCTAGCTTGTTAGGGCTATGATAGGCGTCGCCGCTGAATATGACGGTCCTTGGACGGATGCCTTTCATATTGAGTCGGGCGCTCTTTTTCC
>JBAZFE010000126.1:0-3586 GCA_041653555.1 Candidatus Omnitrophota bacterium | reverse complement strand
ACGATAAGGCTGTGGTGATAGGTGCCCGGCGCCTTAAGGATCAGCTCTTTCAGGAGGGGCTTGTTCGGGTCCGCGAGCTCCAGCAGCGATATATTCGTCGTAATGTGGAACAGCGATTCGAAGATATGTAGCGTCCCGACTATTATTACGCCGACAGCGAGGCCGTTCATCAGGTACATGGCGGCATCCTTGAATATCGCGTCGCTTTCCAGGTTATTGAGTATCCCGAGGCCTATGGCGCAGAAGGCATTTATTACGCCTACTACGACGCCCGCCTTGAACAGTTCGGACCTGTTGCGGACAGACCTTACCATGTAGATGCCGATAATGCTTCCGGAGATGAATATCAGGGACGAGTCGAAGCGTTCACCGACGACAAGCCCGGCCAGGAGACACGTGACAACGGCTATTAATACGGCCGGCCTGACACCCAGCAATAATCCGGCAAGTATCGGGGCGATGGCAACGGGCACGAAATATGCGGGCCCCCCGGAAAGGGCTATCGCCTTCCCGATGGCCGTTATCACTACCACTATAAGGGCGATAAGGAAAAGATACCTGTTATTTGAGTATATGGCAGGCTCGTAATACTTGAAATAAAGGCCCGGCATCATCACCAGCACGATGACCACGAGGGTTATGCCGAGGATCGAGAGCGCGAATTTCTTCTCGGACACTGAGAGCGCCCTTATCGCCTCGAATTTCGCGATATGGAAAGGCGTTACCTTCTCGCCCCTCTTGATTATGAGCTCGCCCTGCAGCACATCCAGGAGTTTTTCCTGCGGGGGGATCGATGATATAGCTCTCTCCCTCCTGGCAGAGGTCTCCACGATATTCGGTTTCAGGTCCGGCGCGACCGCGCCAGAGCATATGGTCTTCAGGACACCCTTCAGTTTATTATCGGTAATGTCCGGTTCGTTGAATTGCGGGACCGGGACCTCTGACGGGACCCTGACGGACTTTGCTTCGGCGTCCGATTCGGACTTGGCTGTGAGGCTCCTTATCCGGATAACGTTCTTGCCCTGCTTTTTGAGGCTATCCTTCTCATCGGGCGATATTATGCCCTGGGAAAATACGTCATCCATGTATTTCAGCAGCGCCGGTTCGGCTTTTTCGGTATCGGAGGATTGCAGCAATATCTTGAGGTCGCCGTCGGAAAGGCCGAATTTATTCACGGACCTCGCGCGCACGAGTTTTTCCTCTGAGCTTATCGTCTCGGCTGACCGCAATTCCCGGACGGTCGAGAAGAGCGCCTTAATATTCTGCGAGGTAATATCATATACGCCGGGATCTATGTCATACACGTCCTTTACCGCGAGCGCCGCGTTGTTCTTCTTCTCCGCGGTCTTATCGTCATCTATCCCGGCGTTGAAAGAGAAGTCTATGGGGGCGTATATATCCCTGTCCGCGACCTTCCCGACCTGCGGCTGGCCGCCGTAAGGCGTCTTGCCGATATAGATGACCGAAACGATGGAGACGCATGTAACTATCGCGATAAGCAGCCTTACCGATATGTTCTTCGGTAGAAAGCCGGGTTTCCTGAACATCTCCTTGTATAACATGCTATTTACCGCTATACCTTTCGTATGCCCTTATGATGTCCTGTACCAGCTCATGCCTTACTACGTCATCGCCCGTGAAGTAAGTGAACTTGATCCCCTCTATCTCTTTCAGGACCTCCTGCGACTGTACCAGGCCTACCGCCCTTCCTCCGGGCAGGTCGCTTTGCGTGAGGTCTCCCGTTATCACGGCCTTGGAATCAAACCCGAGCCGCGTAAGGAACATCTTCATCTGCTCTGCCGTCGCGTTCTGCGCTTCGTCCAGGATTATGAAGGAATCGTTCAGGGTCCTTCCCCTCATGAAAGCAAGCGGCGCGACCTCTATCACGCCCCTGGCCAGGAATCTCTCGACCTTGTCCAGGTCCATCATCTCATATAAGGCGTCGTACAGGGGCCGCAGATACGGCGAGATCTTTTCCTCCAGGTCTCCCGGGAGAAAGCCGAGGCTCTCTCCGGCCTCGACCGCGGGCCTCGTCAGAACGATCCTGCTGACATGCCCCAGCTTCAGCGCGTTTATCGCCATTGCCATGGCCAGATAGGTCTTGCCCGTCCCCGCGGGGCCGATCCCGAAAACGATATCGAATTGCCTGATCGCGTCGACATAAGCCTTCTGTCCCGCCGTCTTAGGCGTGACGAACAGCTTCTTGGACATGATATCTATCTTATCAAGATAGATGGAATGCAGGTCTATGTTCGGGCTGCCCTGCAAGGCCTTGATGGCGTAAAGTATCTCGTGCTGATGGACTGCGCGCCCCATCCTGATAATGTCCAGCAGCTGCTCAAAGAGCTTGGCGGCGTTCTCGACCTTCTTGCCGTCGCCGCCAATAGTGAGGTTCTCTCCTCGGGCGGTGACCTTTACGTCGAACTCCCGTTCGATCGCCTTCAGGTTCTCGTCATGCCGCCCGAACAGGACGCGCGCTTCCTCGTCGTTTACAAGCTTAAAGGTCTTGTCCATTATACGTTATTTTATGTATTCGTTTACCTTGATATCCGAAATGCCTTCCTTCGGTATCCTTATCGTCATGCCCGGGCGGAGCTTGTCCGGGGATCTCAGGATATCGCTGTTGGCGTTGAATATCTTCTTCCAGTTCTTCGTGGTCCCGAAGCACTTCATCGATATCTTCTGGAGCGTGTCATTCTTCTGGACTTTGTAGTCGACGAATTCTTCCTTTACTTCCACGTCGATCTCCTCGACTACCGTCTCCGGGGCGGAGGATGCTTCGTAATTCGTGGCAGGCGCAGCCGCATCAGCGGGTTTTTTCGGAACCCTGTTCTCCCTTTCGAGCGAAGGGACTTCTACCTGGACCTCGATGTACTCCCTTGTGGTCTTCCTGTCGCCCGCAGCAGGCGCCGTTCCCGTCAGGTAGCCGCGGTTGCCCGAAGCGGTGGTGAGCTCCTGGTCGACCCTCTCCCTGGTGACCATCTTAGTGTTGACCGAGCATCCCGCGAGTGATAGAACCATAGCAGCCAAAGCGAATAACACGACAAACTTCTTCATGCTCCCCTCCTTTTATTTTTTTGGAGTTAGCCCGGTAAGGGCTATGCCCAATTCCTTTAATTGTTTTTCAGATACGTCCGAGGGCGCGCCGGTCATGAAGCAGACCGCCTTCTGCGTCTTCGGGAACGCTATCACATCCCTTATACTATCCGTGCCGGTCATCATAGCGACAAGCCTGTCGAGGCCCGGCGCTATACCTCCGTGAGGCGGAGCCCCGTAGGAGAACGCTTCGAGCAGGAAGCCGAACCTCGCCTGTATCTCCTGCTCGCTCAAGCCGATGGCCCTGAACAGCTTAAATTGTGTTTCACGGTCGTGGATCCTTATGGAACCCGAGCTGATCTCCACCCCGTTCAATACGAGGTCATAGGCTTTTGCCCTGACCTTTGACGGTTCTTTTTCTATAAGGCCGGTATCCTCGTCATAAGGCGCGGTGAACGGATGGTGCTCCGCTTCCCACCGCTTCTCCTCGTCGTTGTATTTGAACCACGGGAACTCGACGACCCACAGGAAATTGAATTTGTTCTTGTCG
>JBAZFE010000125.1:0-3634 GCA_041653555.1 Candidatus Omnitrophota bacterium | reverse complement strand
TATTACCTACCAGACCGTCAACCACTACACTAATTTCGGCTTGATCAACGTGATAACCAAGAAATCCAACGTCCGGCTTTATGACGAAGAAGAGGTGGACCGCCGGCTGACAAAGATAATCCAGCTTGCCGGGGCGGGTTTCCCGCTGCGGCTTATCAGGAAGACCCTGAACGACGAACTCGCGGTGAAGGTCAACACCGGGACGGGTGGCGCATGAGCTACTACAGGATATTAGGGCTGGAAAAAGAACCGTTCTCGACAAGCCCGGACCCGGAGTTCTTTTACCAGTCGATAGAGCATAAGTCCGCGCTCTACAGGCTGCGCATAGCGATAGAATTGAGGAGGGGGCTTAGCCTCGTGCTCGGGGATGTGGGCACCGGCAAGACGACCCTCAGCAGGAAGCTCTCGCAGCTGCTGGCCGAAGACCCGGGCCTCGTGATGGCGATGGTCCTGAACCCGATATATGAATCGGAAAAACAATTTCTTGCAGACCTTATGGAGCGCTTCCATATTGTGGTGGATTCGGGGAATGGGAGCGCTCCAACGTTATTGGATCACATGAAGGCATTCGAGAAGTTCCTGTTCGAGAAGGGCGTGCAGGAGGGCAAGACCGTCGTCCTGCTCATCGACGAATCGCAGAAGCTCAGCGAACCGTGCATGGAGATCCTGCGCACGCTGCTGAATTACGAGACGAACGAGTACAAGATCCTCCAGCTGGTGATGATGGGGCAGATGGAGCTGCTGCCGCGCATAAGCAGGATAAATAACCTGTGGGACAGGATTGCGGTCAAGTATTTCATAAACCCGCTTGAGGAAGAGGAGGTCAGGGAGCTCATAAATTTCCGGCTGCGAATGGCGGGCTTCATATCCAGGCAGCCGCTCTTCGATGACGCGGCCGTGAGGGCCATCTATAACCATACGCAGGGATATCCGCGCAAGATCGCGATGCTCTGCCACGACGCGCTCGAATATATAGTGATGTACAACAAGCCGCGGGTCGACAGGCAGGTCGTGCATGACCTCGTACAACGCGAAATGAAAGCGGCGCAGTCGTTCCGCTACGTTTCGCAGGCAGCGGGATAAAATGGCCGATACGGTTTCACCCGAGGAGAGGCTGTTCAATATAATTAAGGACGGAAAAGATTCCGGCTCCGGCGGTGGAGTTTCAAAACCGAAGAAACCTTCTTTGGATGCATCGGGGATAAAGAAATTCTTCGGCTCTTTGAAACTTCACCCCGGTGCTAATAAGATAGAGCCAAGGTCGGTCAACAGGATACTGTCGGTCATCCTTGCAGCAGTCGCGGCCTTCTTCATATATTACCTGTTCAGCACGCGGCCCGATGTGGATAAGATAACAAGGTCCGCGCCGAAGACGGGAGCGGCCCTGAAAAGCGAGATAGAGAGGTTCGGCCCGCTGGATTCATACCTTGCGGAAGTGAAGAAAAGGGATATCTTTAAGCCGGCGCCAAAAGATGAGGTGAAAGGCGCCGCGCCGACATCGAGAGAGGCGATGGAAAAATTGAAGGAAGCCGCCCGTGACCTGAAAGTCGTGGGCATATCCTGGGGCGAGACCCCGAAGGCGCTGCTGCGCAGCGAGAAGGACAAGACGACATATTTCCTTAAGAAGGGCCAGTTGATCGGGACGATGGATGTGGATATCAGGGAGATAACCAAGCAGAAGGTGACAATAGGTTACAAGAGCGAACAGTTTGAATTGCCTTAAAGGAGAAATATGATGAGAAGAAACGCGGGGTTCGCACTCACGATGATGGCTGCGGTCATCGCGGTTATCACGATATGCACGTGGCCGCTTCCTCTTTCGGCGGAGAACGGGCAGGAGGAGCCGCGGAAGACGCTTAACCAGTACGGGTTCGAGGGGATGTCCAAAAAAGTCTCCCTCGACCTGCGCGCCATGGACATGGTGGATGTCCTTAAATTCCTTGCCATAGAAGGGAACCTGAATATCGTGGCGGGCAAGGAGGTCACGGGGCCCGTCAGCCTGCTGATAAACGATGTGGCGATAGGCGACGCGCTGGAGATGATACTCGCGCTGAACAATTTTGCATATGAGGTCCAGGGCAGCATAATCAAGATAATGCCCGCGAAGGACTACAAGGCTCTCTATGGCGTAGAGTTCTACGACCAGAAGAAGACCGTGATACGCCAGCTGAAGTACGCTTCCGCGAAGAACATCGCGACGATGATGGGAAGCGTGAAGAGCGACATCGGCAAGATCATATACGACGACTCGACCGGGACGATAGTCATGATAGACACGCCAGCGAAGATACGCGAGATGGAGGAGATAATCAATTCGGCCGAGATGCCCACGATAACGAGGGTGCTGCCCACCGAGACGAAGGTCTTCGAGCTCAAATACGCGCTCGCCGACAATATTAAGGAAGAAGTCAGTAAATCACTGACGACGGATATAGGCACGATGCGCCTGGACAAGAGGACGAACACGATAGTCGTGACCGACCTGCCGCACCAGATGAAAAAGATCGAGACGGTCATAAAAGCGTTCGACAGGAAGACCAGGGAGGTATTCATAGAGGCGAAGATCGTAGAGGTCACGCTCTCCGACATGTTCCAGTGGGGCATAGACTGGGATTACATATCGCAGTATACGCATAAATTCGGCGGGGCGAAGAGGACCTACAGCATAACGCCCCAGGCCAGCCTGCCGCTAGGCCTGACCGGCACCTACGGACAGCTCGCGATAGCGTCTATGGATACCGCTAACCTAGCGTTCACGCTGCAGGCGCTTGATACGGTCGGCGAGACGAAGATACTCTCGAACCCGCACCTTACGGTGGAGGAGAACAGGGAAGCGACGATCAAGGTCATCGAGAAGCAGCCCTACCAGCTCGAGACGACGACTACCGCGTCGGGAGGCACGACCACTACGTCGAAGAACTATGAGTTCGTCGACGTCGGCGTGACGCTGAACGTCAAGCCGCTCATAAACGAGGACGGTTTCATCAGCATGGTAATAAAGCCCGAGGTCAGTTCTATCTCGACCTGGTACGGCGGCGCGGCGCAGGCGGCGGGCTCGGTCCCGGTCGTCAAGTCCGCGAACGCCGAGACGACGGTCACGATAAAGGACGGCGTCAGCATAATAATCGCCGGCCTCATAAAGGATAACAAGACGAAGACCGTTAACAAGCTGCCGATACTCGGAGACCTGCCGCTTGTCGGCCTGCTGTTCAAGAATATAAGCGACGACATCCGCAGGACGGAGACGGTCGTATTCCTTACGCCCAGGATAGTGAACGGCGACCAGCCGTTCCTGATGGACAGGGACACGCAAAAACCGACAAAGGGGATCAGGGAATAGCATAAAGGAGGTGTTGATAATGAGGAAGGGTATCGCGTTTTTGCTGCTGTGTTTCATGCTTACAGCGCACGCTGCGCGGGCGGACGACATAGACGACCTGGTGAACAAGAACCTCATGATGAGGCAGCAGGTCGACGCGCTCGAGACGAAATGCTCGACCATGGAGAACGAGAGGGACGTGCTCATCGCGAGGGTGAAGGAGCTGCAGAGGCAGAACGACCTGCTCGCGAGGGGCGAAGCCGCGAAAGGCATATCCGTCACGCCGGCGGAGCTTAACGACCTCAAGAAGAAGCT
>JBAZFE010000124.1:2515-3801 GCA_041653555.1 Candidatus Omnitrophota bacterium | reverse complement strand
ACGAGAGGGACGTGCTCATCGCGAGGGTGAAGGAGCTGCAGAGGCAGAACGACCTGCTCGCGAGGGGCGAAGCCGCGAAAGGCATATCCGTCACGCCGGCGGAGCTTAACGACCTCAAGAAGAAGCTCGATGACGCCTCGAAGAAGCTCTCCTCCGCGATGAAAGACAGGGACGCGATCCAGAGGGACCTCGACAAGGCGCAGAAGAAGCTTGCCGACATGGATAAGACGATCGCTTCAGAGGTCGAGAAGAGGATGAAGAGCATGGGCGGTTCCCTGACGGCCTCCGACAAGTCGGATGCGCTAAGGGCGCTGCAGAAGGAGAACTCTTCCCTGAAGGACGAGATACAAAGGCTGAAAGACGCAGCGGGAAAGCCAAAACAGGGTACCGTCCAGCCGCCGGCCGGACAGAAGAGCGACATAAAACCGGTAATAATAAGGCAGCCGCAGGCCGATGCCGGGGATATCACGCAGGCGGAGATCCTGAAAGTCCAGCTCGATAAGCTCGAGTCAGACCTGAAGAACGCGAAGAAGAACGCGGATGACGCGCAGAAAGATAAACAGGCCGCCGCCGCGCAGGCGAAGAAGATGAAGATAAAGACCGATAAGGAGAGGCTCGATATGCATTTTAATCTTGCGGTAGTCTATGAGAAGAACGGAATGTATGCCGACGCGGAACGGGAATATTACAAATGCCTAAGCATTGACCCGAACGACCCGGAGGTCCATTATAACCTCGCCATCCTTTATGACGACAGGATGAATAAGACGAGCGCGGCGCTTGTCCATTACAGGAGGTACCTCGAGCTGCGCCCGAAGGGCGAGAGCTCCGAGGAGGTCCGGCAGTGGATATTCAACGCCGAACAGGAGGCAAGGCTCGGTGTGGAAGCGAGATAGATGAAGGTAGGTTTCGCCGTATTATATGCGCTTGTCATAATCATCCCTACGACGCTGCTCGCGTATTTCGGGTTGTTGGCGGTACGCAGCGAGAAGTCGATCGTGGAGAGGAATATGATGCAGAAGTACGAGTCGATGGCAAGCCTTGTGGAAGACGAATTCACCAAGGCGCTCTCGGGCGCGCCTAAGGAATTGCTTGATAACCCGAAGTACGTCGAGCATATGATAATAGAGCAGTCGGCCATTTTCAAGGAGGATGTCGCGATACTCGATTCGACGGGTAGGTCGCTCAGCGAAGAGAAAGGGCCGAAGCCGGTCTTTGTAAAACAGGTAAAGGGATTTCCGTACCAGATAGCGGTATACGAGCGTTACCCCGTGATACTTAGCAAG
>JBAZFE010000124.1:0-2505 GCA_041653555.1 Candidatus Omnitrophota bacterium | reverse complement strand
AAGATAGACGAAAGGCGCCACCACCTTTCCTTATATATAGGAATAATATGCTTATCCGCAATTTTAATATTGAGCGGGGCGTTCGTGACGCTGTGGGCCCTGTCGAGGCAGTGGAACCTCGCGCAGTTGAAGAACGAGTTCGTCTCGCATCTCGCGCATGACCTGCGCAGGCCGTTGACATCGATACGGATGTTCTCCGAGATGCTGAAGACCGGCCGCGTCGCGGACGACCGCAAGAGGGAGGAATATTACGGCATAATATCCGGCGAGAGCGAGAAGCTCACGCACCTCGCGAACAATATACTCGATTTCTCGCGCATAGAGATGGGGCGCAAGAATTACAATATAAAGAAGGAAGATATCGCGCGCATAGTCAACGAGACCGTGGACAGGTTCAGGTCGTATATGATAGACGTCCCGCGGCAGGTGTCGGTAGAGACGGAGGAAGGGCTCCCGCCGGTGAACGCCGACGCGAGCGCGATATCCCAGGTCATAATGAACCTGCTCACGAACGCCGCGAAATATTCGCCGCAGGACAGCATTATCAACGTCAGGGTTTCCAGGGCCGATAAGAACATAACGGTGGCCGTGATCGACCACGGCATAGGCATCCCCAGGTCCGAGTTGAACAAGATATTCGGGAAATTCTACAGGGTCCGGCAGAATATGGTATCCGACGCCGAAGGCAGCGGCCTCGGCCTGACCCTCGTGAAGTACATTGCGCAGGCCCACGGCGGGCAGATACGCGCGGATAGCGAAGAGGGCAAGGGCAGCAGGTTCACTTTGGTCTTGCCGGCTTGATATGCATAAAATACTCGTAGTAGAAGATGACAGGAACATCCTGAAGGGGCTGGTAGATAACCTTGAGATGGAAGGATACAAGGTCGTGACGGCGTCCGACGGCGAGGCCGCGCTGAAAAGAGCGAAGGAGGCGGCGCCGGACCTCATCATACTCGATATCATGATGCCGAAGATGAACGGCTTCGAGGTATGCAAGCAGCTCAAGGCGAAGGGCAGCGCGACGCCGATAATCATACTGAGCGCGAAGGCGCAGGAGTCGGACAAGGTCCTCGGGCTTGAACTGGGCGCCGACGATTACGTGACCAAGCCCTTCAGCCCCAGGGAGCTGCTGGTGAGGATCAGGGCGGTGCTGAGGAGGGCAGGCGCGCCGGGCAAGGTCAAAGATGTCTACGACCTCGGCGATATCAGGATAGATTTCAATAAATACCTTATATATAAGGAAGGCAAAGAGGAGAGGCTCACCGCGGCGGAATATAAGATACTGAAACTGCTTATCGCGAATACCGGTGAGCCGGTCAGCAGGCACACGATACTGGCGGAGATCTGGGGCGAGGACGTCACGTCCCGCACGGTCGACACCCATATCTGGAGCCTGAGGGAGAAGATGGAGGAGGTCCCGGGGAGCCCGAAGCACATAATTACGGTGCATAGGATAGGGTATAAATTCATAGAGTAACGTGTCCCCAAGTGACACGTCCCCCAAGGAGGGAAGATGAGGTATCTGTTGGCGTTGCTGTTGTCGTTCAATTGCGTTTATGCGGCGGAGGCTCCCGTGCAGGATTACGTAGTAGCTACGATAGGGGAGCAGAAGATATATTATTCGGAGATCGAGATGGCGGCGCAGGGGCTCAATAAATTCCTGAAAGAGAATTTTGACACCGTGAAGAGCTGGAAACTGGATTTCGTACGCCAGTATGTTGCCCGCGCTGCCCTCACAAAACGCGCCGAAAGGGAAGGGCTGGACAAAGATAAAGATATACAGTTTGAGCTCGAACAGGCGAGAAGGGGCATCCTGTCGGATAAGCTCCTCTTCCGGCAGCTGGACAAGGTCAAAATGACGGAAGAGAGCCTGAGAAAATATTATGAGCAGAATAAGGGTGCTTACCAGGAAAGAGAAAAGGCAAAATTCAGCTATATAAAAGTAAAGACCAAGGAAGAGGCGGACAGGATAATGAAAGGCGTCAGCGAAAGCAAGAGCTTCGAAAGGCTCTGCGGTAAGGATATGGTCAAATTAACATATTGGAATACAAAAAGCACCCTCTTTTCGCCTGAGCTTAAGGGTGTCGCGGCCGCGGATATAGACGGCCTTTTCAGCCTCAAAAAGTCCGGCGTGAGCCAACCGATCGCCGCGGAGGAGGGATTTTATATATTCAGGGCAGACGAGAAGGAAGAAGCTAAAGACCTGCCGTTCGAGAAAGCAAAAGGGCAAGTCGAGATCGACTATAAACAATTAGTCCAAGGCAAAGCCGTCAACGATTATATTAAGGATACATTTATTAAAGAAAATGTTGTTATAAATGAGGCCGACATAAAATAATGGGGACACTCCCACGGGGACGTCCCTGCGGGGACAGTTCCCCGATTGGCTCAAGAACCGTCCCTAAGTCTTGACAGTTTCTTGACAAAAGATTGAGACGGCTATGACAACAAGTCCCGTCGGGTATGATATGCTTGAAGCAAAATGAAGGAGTCAAAATGATTACG
>JBAZFE010000123.1:0-3816 GCA_041653555.1 Candidatus Omnitrophota bacterium | reverse complement strand
CTACAGCGACGGCAGCAGCGATGAGCAATATTTCGCTCCGTCTATAGCGGACTGGAGAAGCGTCCCCCATTTCGGGCATACCGCTGTCGGTACCGTAAGCGGCGCATATATGTCGCATCTTGCCGTGCCGGCCAGCCCCTCCAAACACCTGGCATCCATAAGGCTTCCCTATGCGCCGATAGTGCATATATTCGCCATAACGCTGACGGAAGGCGGCATCGCGAAGGACGTGACCGTGGAAGTCGAGAAGGGGAAGATAATATCTTCGGGCATCTGTTATTGGGCCCTTTCCGTACCGCAGGACAAGAATGCCCCGTACAAGGTGCTCGCAACTTTTAGGAACGGCAACCCCGCTATCGTACAGAGCAAGGACGGCAGGCATATAGCTTATCTCTATGACCCGTTGACCTGGAGCAATAAAGCGGACGAGATAAGCGCGGATGTCGGGAACCAATCCGAGATATTGAAGTCCCTGTTGGGCAAATAAAGGCGGAAAAAATGAATAGGAACATTTTAATACTGCTGTTCGCGTCTTCAATGGCCGCCTGCGGAATATCGCATGCGGCTTACGATCCCGCGTATATAAGGAACTGGTATATATGCGGGCCTTTCACGGATTCAAAGCTCGAGACGGAAGCCATACCGGATGAGGCGAAGCTGGCGCCCAAGGCAGGCGACACCTCCTCGGGAAGGATATGGAAGGAGTACGATTCCGTAGAGAACGCGGTGGATCTTGAGGATGAGACCGCCTTCAACCGCAACGAGCTTTCGGTGGCTTACGCGTACGTCGAGATAGACTCCCCGTCGGACCTGCGCGCGCGCATGCAGATCCACAGCGATGACGGCGTGAAGATATGGTTTAACGGCGCGAACGTCCTGACAAATGATGTCGCCAGGGGGATGGCGGCAGAGGACAAGATCACCGTAATGTTAAAGAAGGGCAGGAACCGCCTTTTGGTAAAGATCAGCGACCTCTTCGCGGGCTGGATGTTCTCCGTGCGGATAACCGGCGAGCGGGGAGATGCGGTCGAGGGACTTAAATATGATCCTAGGCCTGTGCCGCTCGAAAGGCTCGCGGTCAGGAAGGTGTGGGCGTCGTCTGTACAGGGCGGCGACTTTGTCCAGTTCAGCCCGAAATTCGCCGTAGACTCGGAGAAGAACACCCGTTGGAGCAGCGAGCATTCCGTCCCCCAGGAACTTATCCTGGATTTCGGGAACGAGAAGGAGATGAAGAGGATAGACCTGTTGTGGGAGAACGCCTTCTCCAAGTCATACAGGATAGACGTCTCACCGGACAAGTCTTCCTGGAAGGAGATATTCTCGACCAATGCCGGCAACGGCGGCAAGGACATAATAGCCCTGCCCGAAACCCATAAAGGCAGGTTCCTGAAGCTCTCATTACTGGAGAAGGGGACTGAGTGGGGTAATTCTCTGTGGGATATTTCGGTCTACGGATTCGTGCAGGAGGGCAGCGCGGCCTCCGATGAGCCTTATGAGACTGAGGTAGAAATAGCCAAGCCTATGGAGGCTGCAGGGGCCGTAGCGTCGACTTTCCAGAAACCCAACACGGAAAAGAATGAGACCTTCGACGCGAAGAACGTGATCGACGGCAGCCGCAAGACCAGGTGGAGCAGCGCTTTTGCCGACCCGCAGTGGATATACGTCGACCTCGGGAAAGTCAGGCGGGTGGACTCGATCACGTTGTATTGGGAAACGGCTTTCGCGAAAAAGTATTCTATAGATATCTCGGATGATTCGGTCAACTGGAAGAAGGTATATTCAAACGGATCTTCGAATGGCGGCCAGGAGAACGTAACGCTCGATGCGCCGCAAAATACAAGGTATATAAGGGTGTATTGCGAGGAACGCGAACGCAAGGAATGGGGCTATTCCCTCTGGGAGATAGGGATCTTCGGGGAATAGGAAGGAGGTTAGGATGAAAAGGTGTCTCATATTCGCGGTTGTGTTGTGCCTGTTGCCGTCATGGCCGGGGCCCTCGTCATGGGCGGATATAATAATCATGAACGACGGCAGGAAGATCGAAGGTGTCGTGGCCTCCGAAGGAGCCGATTATTATGATGTGAAGATCAAGATCGGCACTATGAGGTTGAAGAAGGATACCGTAAAAGAGGTAAAAATAATGTCCCAGGAGGATAACCTGATAAACCTGGGAAACCAGTACCTGGCGTCAAAGAAATACGATGCCGCGCTTGAACAATACAATAAGGTTCTGTTGATCGATCCATCTTCCCAGGCAGCGATGGAGGCGATAGCGAAGGCCAAAAACCTGAAAGATGAGGCCGAGGCCGTAAAGACGGCTGAGGCGGATAAGAAGCAAAAGGAAGCGATCGAGAAGCAGGGCAGGATAGGGAAAGGGTTCGGGCTGAACCTAATATCCTCCGATGGCCGGGTTGTTATCGAAGATGTCATAGCCGGAAGCAGCGCGGATGCGTTAGGGATAAAGGCCGGGGACCAGATAATACAGATAAGCGACCTGCAGGCCAAAGGCAGGACCGTCGAAGAGATAGCGGACTACCTGTATAAGCCGGAGATCACTTCTTTCGTCTTCCTTATACAAAGGGAGAGTTATCTGACAAGAAAGAAGATCGACTACCAGAAACATTCATTCGTAGGCGTAGGGATCTTTTTGGATACATCGGGAAAAGACCTGGTCATAAACAGCGTCATAGTGGGGGAATCGGCCGACCTGGCCGGCCTCAAGTCCAAGGATAGGGTCGTCTCTATCGAGGGAAAAGATACTAAGGGCATGTCAGTTGATGACGCGGCGGTAATCATAGGCGGCGCAGAAGCGACAAAGGTCAAGGTAGCGGTACAGCGCTCCGTGGAACTGGAAAGGAAGTAGCGGCAGAAATGCGGGATTTCAGAAAATACGGCGATTTCAGCGCCGATGGCACGGAATTCATCATCAGGGACCCGAATACCCCGAGGCCCTGGATAAACTACCTGTCGAACGGGAGATACTGCCTTATACTCTCGCAGGGCGGAGGGGGCTTCAGCTATTACCTCGACCCGGGGGTGCACAGGCTCACCCGTTGGAATCCCGCCGCATACCTTACAGATAAACCGGGAAGGTTCTTATATATAAAGGACGCCGTCAGCGGGAAGTATTGGTCCGCAGGTTTCCAGCCCGTGAAGAAATTCGATTCATACGAATGCAGGCACGGACTGGGCTATACTAAAATTGACTCATCGTTCGGCAGGATACGCACCGAGATGACGTTCTTCGTCCCTGCGGATAAGGACGCCGAGGTATGGCTGGTAAAGATAACGAATTCCGATACTAAGACGAGGAAGTTGAAGTTGTTCCCGTTTGCCGAATGGCTTATCGGCGACTGGGGCGCCGAGCTGCATTGCAGGAACCTGACCGTGCTGATGAACGAGGGCAGGTTCGATAAGCAGCTCAAGGCCATACTCGCGACCAAGTTCCCGTGGGGTAACGTACCGTGCCCGTACTTCGGTTTTATGGGAACGAGCCTTCCCATAGAAAAGTTTGAGATAGATTACGAGAAATTCATAGGCAGGTACGGGGATTACGAAAATCCCGCCGCCGTTGAAAAAGGCGGCTGCACCGGTACTGAGGTCAGGGGCGGGAATATGATAGGGGTGTTCGAGAGCACGGTAACGTTGCGTCCCGGAGAGGACAGGGAATTTTCCGTAGTACTGGGCATAGCCGGAAAGAAAGAGGAGATAAGGAAGGTTTTCGGCTCCCTCCGTAATATCAATAACGCAAAAAAGGAATTTGAGAAGACGAAGGACTATTGGAACCGCACGATCCTGGATAATATCACCGTTAAG
>JBAZFE010000122.1:0-3888 GCA_041653555.1 Candidatus Omnitrophota bacterium | reverse complement strand
TAAAACGTATATAGGGGGCCTCATATTGGAGCTGGGAGCGCGCGAGATAAACCCGATACTCAGGAAGAGCGATATACCCTACGTGGTGGTCAACGCCACATATGACGAACCCCGCATCAATTACATATCGGTCTCGAACAGGGAAGGAGCCCATGACGCGGTAAAATACCTTATTGGCATGGGACACAGGAAGATAGCCACAATACACGGCGCGCTGAACATACAATCCGGCAGGGAAAGGCTTGAAGGATATACGCGGGCTTTAGAAGAGTCAGGCATACCCGTTTCCCGAGACCTGATACTTGACGGCAACTTTTACAGAAAGACGGCTTACGAAAAGATGACGGCCTTGCTGGAGACAAAAGAACCGCCCACGGCCGTATTTGTGGCGAGCGACGAGATGGCCCTCGGAGCGATAAAGGCAGCCAGGGACAAGGGGCTGAACGTCCCCGGAGATATTTCGCTTGTGGGCTTCGATGACAACCCGATGTGCTCCGAGCTTTCGCCGAAGCTTACGACCGTAAGGCAGCCTATCATTGAGATGGGCAGGCTCGCGGCCGAGACGATCATAAAGCTCATAGACAAGGAAGAGAAACCCGGGGTCAAGAAGACATTGCCGACCGAGGTTATAATCAGGGATTCCTGCAGGAAGATCCCATGACGGTTACGCGAAAGGAGGCCTTAAATGGCTAAGCTGTTAACAGGTGTGCTTTGTGTTATCTGTATATTTGCGGGTCTGGCGCAGTGCGTTTCGGCAACCGAGGTCAGCGTGCTCGAATATCCGAAGATGGTCGCGCCCGGGGAAGACGTGAACGTAAAGGTAAGCTGGAACGGCGTCCCGCTGGATAAGGACTACGTGATAAGGGTCCAACTCGAGGATTGGGAAGCGAAACCGCCCGTATGCTCGTTCAAGGATTTTCCGATAAGCCAGGCGAGCGGCGAGATGGTCGCGAGCCTCCCTGTCGCAAGCAACGCCGGAGGCACGACGTCGGGCAAGTTCGTTGTCGCGGCGCTCTCCAAATCAAAAGCTTGGGATGACTGCATCGCGTCAACCGCCACAGATAAGGTCATAACGGTGAACTCGGCGTTCAAATTCGAAATTGCGGAATCTCCCAAAACGGTAAGCAAAGGAGCAACGGCAAAGGTCAAGGTATCGTGGAAGGACGTCAAGATATCGCCCTCGAGCTACAAGCTCGTCGTACAGATAGAGAACTGGGAAGCAAGTCCGGGATTCGCCTATGTAACCACCATAACGGACTTCAAGCCCGCCGAAGAAAGGGTAATAGAGGTAAAGATACCCGCCGATGCCCCTTCGGCGAAGAATTGCAGGTTCGTCGCGGCATTCATCTCGGCCGCCGCGGATTGGAAGGACGTATATGCCGTCGTGGCCACGCTTAAGGACGCAGAGGTAAAATAAAACGTTTAACTGGATAAAGCCCGGTGTTGTCATATTATCGATCGCGTGCGCGGCTCTTGCCTGCGCTCAAGATGCTCCTTCGAAGCAGCAGCATGTCGTAAGGTTCGACATACCGCTGGCGGTAAGAGCCGAGGGCGCCGATGCGTCGTCGACCCAGCCCCCGGACAAGGAAAAGGCGGAGGACTTCTCCACAAGTAACGCGATAGACGGCAAGGCAAATACGCGCTGGAGCAGCACTTTTGAAGAACCCCAGTGGCTGATCCTCGACCTGGGCGAGGAATGCGATATAGATAAACTGATAATCTCGTGGGAATCGGCCTTCGCTTCATCCTACAAGATCGATGTTTCAAATGACAAGATATCCTGGAAGGAGGTATTTTCGACCGCCTCCGGCAGGGGCGGGACGGAGACCGTAACTTTCCCGCTGTCCAGGGCGAGATACGTCAAGATAGACCTGATTAAAAAGAGCGGGGAATGGGGCTTTTCCGTCTGGGAGATATCGGTCTTCGGAAAAAGAAAGCTGGTGCTATTCTAAAATGAAGAAGATAACACTTATATTGGCCGCGCTGATAGCGTCCGTATCGTTCGCGCTGACTGCGTCAACCGCGCAATCTGCCCAGAAAGAACCGCAGCAGGTTAAGGGCTGGCCGCAGGGAAGTTATTTCAGGATAGGCCAGGCGGGCGGACGCGCTATCTTCATGGACCCGAAAGGCAAACCTTTTTACTCCAGGGCCATGGTATATGCCTATGGGCCCGAGAGCGGCCCGATGAAGGGAAAAGTCACGGCAGAATTCGCGCTGCAGGAACTCGAGATGATGAAGAAGCACGGGTTCAATACTCTCGACCTATACGGCGACGCGTACCTGCAGGATATACTCAAATGGTGCGATGAAAATGAATTCGGCCTTTATTTCCGGACCTCTTATACGAGCAAGGAATTCCCGGATTTCATGGATCCCGCTTTCAGGGACGAAGCAAAACATTTCTACGACACTTTCCTTTCCAGCATAAAAGGCCATCCCTGCGTGCTCGCGGTCGATATGGACCAGCGCTGGTTATTTGAGCTTGATTGGACCGGCAGGAAGAGATACGGCACGCCGAAGCTCGGGCCCGAATCCGTTAAGAACCTTCCGGCCTGGCTCGAGGACAAATACAAAGAGATCTCCGGACTGAACAGGTTATGGGGAAAGAATTACTCCTGTTTTGCGGATATACTCGCGGACAACGAAATAATCTCGCAGGGCAGGATAACCGATCTCGACAGGAAGCCGTGGCGCGTAGATATAGTGGAATACACGTCCTGGGTAGTGAATGATTTCCTCAGGGACCTTACGGCGTATATGCGCATCATAGACCCGGACCACATGATAACCTACACGACCGAGCTGCCGGAGGTCGCGCCGTTCCCGATATCCACGAAGGAGAACAGCGGGATAGATTTCATATCGCCGGTGCATTACAACCTCGACCTGGACTATAACAGGGACTGGGTAGCGAACGCCAAGCTGATATTCCAGACGAAGTTCCACAGCGACATGAGCGGGCTTCCCGTCTTCATCAACGAGAGCGGTTTCCGCACGACATGGCTCGAGGCGACCCCGGAGAACATGGGTTACGCCGCGGCAAGGCTGGGCGACGAGGGCCAGATATCCGAGCTTTACCTGAGGCAAGGTGCCGTAACGGCCTCTTATCCGTGGATGCTCGGATGGGGATGGTTCAAGTGGTACGATAAATTATTCGAGGGGGATTTCGGATACATCAGGGATGACAGGAGCCTCAAACCGATATCGGATGCCGGGCAATATGCTACGGGGAAATTCGCGGTAAACATGAAGAAGGAAAAGAGCCCGAAGGCATGGGTCTATTATCCCGGATACGCGCTTGCGTCGCCGCTGGCTTCATTCCCCCAGGGCAAGACGCTGATGCTTCTGCTTGAGAACGACTACCTGAGCGAATACGAGAAGGCGGTAAAAGAGATACTCCCTGAGCTGGCAAAGCCCGGCAGCAGCATCTCCGGGTCAAGGCTGGTCAATAGCCTGCCGGACCTGTTCAACAGGAAATGGTACCCATTCGCCTTCACGGCCTCTATACCGGATGACCGGAACGTGATCCTTCTGGCGGGCGGCTCGCTCGAGCAGCTTTCAATTGCAGACCGCGCAGCCCTTGCGGACAGGAAGACGATAACGTTCGGGCCTGTCGGCCTTACGGACGAAAGATACAACAAGACGGAACCGTGGTATCTCGAGGTTGTCGGCATATCAAAGGATGTCTTCTCGGAGAAGGCGGTATGCGTAGGCCTCGAAAAAGCTTATAACGATGACGGGAAGGATATCCCTTATGACTTGCAGGAGCTGCCCGCCGCCAAAAAGATAATCGAGTGCAGGGGCGGGGACACCGTATTTACATTTCCCGAAAGAAGCGGCAACGGCATTAAAAATATAAGCTGCAAAGGACAGGCGGTAGCCATACCT
>JBAZFE010000121.1:0-3953 GCA_041653555.1 Candidatus Omnitrophota bacterium | reverse complement strand
CAGGTCGACCTTATAATTTATGAGCGTATACTTAGAAGCATTTCGTTCTATCTCAAGGTACCTTATGAATTTGTCGATATACCTGTCTATCAAGTCTGCGGCTCCTCGGGCTTTCCCCCCTCGGGGGGCAGTCCGCCTTCGGCGGCCTTGGGTTTATTCTCCACATGCCTGCATGCGGGGAACCTCGAGCAGCCGTAGAACGCGCCGCGCCGCGAACGGCGTTCGACCAGCTCGCCGTCGCAGCCGGGTTCGGGGCATTTCAGTCCGGTGGTCACCATCGGCTTGGCGTTCTTGCATTCCGGGAAACCGGAACAGCTCTTGAACTTGCCGCGCCTGCCCCACTTCACGATCATCTTCCGGCCGCACTTCTCGCACACTTCGTCGAGCTCCTCGACGTCCTTCTTCACTTCCTTCATCTCTACCTGGGCTTTCGAAAGCCACTGCGAGAACGGCCCGTAAAAATCCTTCAATGCCTGCGTCCACTCGACCTTGCCTTCCTCTATATCGTCGAGTTCCTCCTCCATTTTAGCGGTGAACTCCTCGTCTATGATGACCGGGAAGCTCTTGGTCAGCAGGTCGTTGACTACCGTTCCGAGCTCCGTGGGCCAGAGGGCCGAACCCTCGCGCCTCACATAATAACGCGCGACCACCGTCTCGATGGTCGGGGCGTAAGTCGACGGGCGGCCTATGCCGTCCTCCTCGAGCGCCTTGACCAGCGAAGCGTCGGTATATCTTGGCGGCGGTTTCGTAAAATGCTGCGTCGGGTCTATCTTGATAAGGTCCAGCGCTTCGCCGACATCAAGCTTCGGAAGGTACGCTTTCTTTTTATCCTTGTCTTCGCCTTCTTCCTCGATATCATATGCGGCCTTGAAACCCGGGAAGACGACCGTCGAGCCGGACGCCCTGAAAAGGTATTTGCCCACCCCGCCGGATGAAGGTATCGCCTCTATATCGACCGAGACCACCGACATTATCGCGGGCTTCATCTGGCTGGCCACGAACTTCGCCCATATTAGTTTATATAACCTGTACTGGTCCTGGGAGAGGAATTCTTTTATCGACTCCGGCTCCCTCGCGACCGACGAAGGCCTTATCGCCTCGTGCGCCTCCTGCGCGGCCTTCTTGGATTTATATTCGTTGGCCGACGGCGGGAGGTACTCCGCGCCGAACTTGTCCTTTATATAGAACCTCGCCTCTTCAATGGCGGAGAACGCGACCTTCACCGAGTCGGTCCTCATGTACGTGATGAGGCCGACGGTGCCTTCCTTGCCTATATCGATGCCCTCGTACAACTGCTGGGCTATCTTCATCGTCTTGCCGGCCCTGAAATGCAGCTTATTGAACGACTCCTGCTGCATCTTCGAGGTCGTGAACGGAGCTTGCGGGTTCAGTTTCTTCTCGGCCTGCTTTACGTCTTTAACCTTATATTTCGCGCCCTGCAGTTCCGATAATATCGTATCGGCGGATATCCTGTCCTTTACCTCGGCCTTATTGGCGTCGATCCTTTCTAACTGGGCGAAGAAAGTCTTCTTATCCTTGTGCTTCTTCAACTCGGCCTCTATCTCCCAATATTCCTGCGGGACGAACGCCTGTATCTCGCGCTCCCTGTCCACGATCAGTTTCACCGCGATGGACTGGACGCGCCCGGCGCTGAGGCCGCGGGTCAGCTTCTTCCAGAGCAGCGGGCTCAACGAATATCCGACTATCCTGTCTATGATGCGGCGCGCCTGCTGCGCGTTCACGAGCTTGGTATCTATCTCGAGGGGGTTATCGAACGCTTCGAGTATCGCCTTCTTTGTTATCTCGTGGAATACGACCCTCTTCACTTCCTTGTTCTTGCCGAGGTGCGTCGCCAGGTGCCATCCTATCGCCTCGCCTTCGCGGTCAGGGTCGGTCGCTATATATATCGTGTCCTTGTCCTTCGCTTCCGCCTTCAGTTCGCTCAGGAGTTTCTTCTTCTTCGCTATGATCACGTAACTGGGCTGGAAATTATTCTCGATATCCACTCCCATCTTCCTCATGGGCAGGTCGATGACATGGCCCATCGATGAACGGACCGTGAAACCTTTGCCGAGGAATTTCTCGATGGTCTTTGCCTTCGCCGGCGACTCCACTATGACAAGCGCGTTGGCCGCGCCGCCGCCTACGGGCAGGATGATCTCGACTTTGTCTCCCTCTTTAAGCTTAACGGAACCGTACGACGTCCTATCGAGGATCCGGAGGTTAATCTCCACCGCGGCATATTTCACGTCGGCTTTAAGCCGCTCGATCAAACCGGCCACGGTAAGCCCTTCGTCGGCCTGGATATCTTTTCCGTTAACGCATATCTTTATCATATGCCTTTCCTTACGTATGATTGCCCCGGAAGGCGCCTGACCAGCCCTTTTATCTCCAGTCTCATGAGAGCCCCGGCCGCTTCCGGCGCAGGAAGTTCCGTCTCGCCTATTATCTCGTCTACCGACAGCGGAGTATCACTGAGGTATTCGAATATCTTTTTCTGCGGCCCGTCCAGGTCCGGGTTCAGGGAGACGCCCGTTACGGCCGCTTCCTTCCGGGACTTCATATGCCCCTTGATCATGCCGCCCAGCTCCTCGATGACATCATCTGCCGACTCGACCAGCCTGGCGCCCTGCCTTATAAGCATATTCGTCCCCGAGGATGTTGAGGAGCCGGCATTGCCCGGCACCGCAAAAAGCTCCCTGCCCTGCTCGAGCGCGAAATCGGTCGTTATCAGCGCGCCGGACCCCTTTGCGGCCTCGACCACGATGACCCCGAGCGAGAGCCCGCTGATTATCCTGTTCCTCCTCGGAAAATTATCTTTATAGGGTTCGCATCCCATCGGGAATTCCGATACGACCGCGCCGCCGGACTCCGTTATCTGGTCGGAGAGTTTTATATGCTCGGGCGGATATATATTCGCGAGCCCGCTTCCAAGCACCGCGATAGTCCTGCCCCCGGCTTTCAACGCGCCCCTGTGGCCGGCCGCGTCGATCCCCCTCGCCATGCCCGAGACGACCGTTATGCCGCGGGCCGCGAGTTCCATACCGAGCCTCTCGGCTGTGCGCAGGCCGTAACCGCTGGCGCGGCGCGAGCCGACTATCGCGACGGAGAATTTATCCTCCGGAACAAGGCCCCCTTTTACGTAAAGTATCACGGGCGGATCGTATATCTGTTTCAGGTTCTCCGGGTAATCATCATCTAAATAAGAGACCGCCCTCGCCCCGGCCTGCGCCATAAGTTTTAGTTCGCGCTCCAGGATCTCCTCTTTCCGGCAATCCGTTATCGCGGCCGCCGTCTTCGGGCCTATCTTATCCACTTCTTCGAGTTGCGCTCTCGTCGCCTTGAACACCAGTTCGATATCCCCGAATCGCCCTATCAGGTTCTTTATCCTGACATACCCGGCGCCGGGGACGGAATTTAATACGAGAAGTTTCTCGAGATCCGTCACTTTAGATGCTCCGTTACCTTGTCAGCGACCTCGTTGACCGAGAGGTCGGTTGTATCTATCCTGTAATCGGCCCGGGCATAATATTCGGCGCGCTTCGCCATAAGCTCGTTTATCTTCTCCCCGGGATCGCTGACATTCAGCAGGGGCCTGTGCGTATAGCCCTTCGTCCTCTGGAGTATCCTCTCGGGAGTCGCGAAAAGGCAGAACATGATGCCGTTCGATTTCAGGTTCTTCACGTTCTCCTCGTCTATGACCGCGCCGCCGCCGGCCGCGACGACAAGCCCGGCCTGAAGGGCTATATCCCTGGCAACCTTACTCTCGGAATGCCTGAAATACTTCTCGCCCTTCTTCTCGAATATCTCGGATATCTTCATACCCTCGCGCTCTTCTATGATGTCGTCCATATCGACGAACCTGAGCCCGAGGCGCTTCGCGAGCGCCTTGCCGACCGCGGTCTTGCCGGTGCCCATGAACCCTACCAGTATGATGTTCTTCATCTAAAAGG
>JBAZFE010000120.1:0-4060 GCA_041653555.1 Candidatus Omnitrophota bacterium | reverse complement strand
TTATGTGCTTCAGGTCACCCTCGGGGACAAGAAGAAGAAACTAGACGAATTATATACCCAGTTCGGCGTAAGGGAGGTCCGCGTGGACAAGGACAGCCCCAAGATACTGCTGAATGGGAAAGAGGTCTTCCTGCGCGGCATCGCGAGGCATGAGGCCTTTCGCGGCGAACCGGGGCCTGGGGAGTTCGGCCCGCCGCGCATAGTCAAGGATTTCAAGTTCATAAAAGAGGCGAACGCGAATTTCATCAGGACTGCGCACTATCCGAACGAACAGCTGACCTACTCGATAGCCGACAGGATGGGGCTGCTGATATGGGAAGAGATCCCGGTATTCTGGTTCGGCGGGCCCGAGTTCGTGATACAGAAGAATGTGCGCGGCATCGCGAGGCAGATGTGGCTCGAGATGATATACCGCGATTATAACAGGCCGTCGGTCATAATCTGGGGCACATGCAACGAGTGCAGCTGGCAGAAGGAGAGGGCTGAATTCATAAAAGACCTGAGGGATAACGCGCAGAAAGTCGACGGCACCCGCCCCGTGGCGCAGTCGGCCTCCGGAAGCGATCCCACAGACCCCACCCAGAAAGAATGCGATATCATAGGGTTTACGACCTACTACGGCATATTCTACGGCAGCTCCTATTATATGGATACCAAGGAAGCCCTCGAGAAGACGCGCAAGGCCTTTCCCGGCAAACCGATAATCTCGACAGAATACGGCATATGGTCCGGTTACGGCGATACCCCGCAGGAGAAGGTCCAGATAGAGGTCGCGAAGGAGACGTTCTCCGCGTTCACGGAACTCCCGTATGTCTCAGGGTGCGCCTGGTGGACGATCGCCGATTGGCATACGATGATCAACGAGCCGCAGCATATGGGCCTCATGACGATCGACAGGAAGTTCCAAAAACCGGTCTATTTCCAGATACAGCGCCAGTACGCGATGCTGCTCGGCGACCTTTCCGTAGCGGTCAAAGAACCGAAAGAGGACGAGGTCGTCAAGGGCAGGGTAAAGATCGCCGTTGAGATCAAGGGCAAGGAGAAACCCGAATTCGTGGACCTCATAGTCGAAGGGAAGGAATTCGGCCGGCTCTCGCAGAAGAAGGGTGTCTACCAGATGGAGTTCGATACCGCGAAAGCCGAAGAAGGCCCGAGGACCCTGATCGTGCGCGCGAAGAGCAAAAAAGGATATTATGTCTCGGATTTCGTCAGGGTCAACGTCGATAATAAAGATGAGCCGCCGGTGCTTGGCATCAGCCTGAAGGACGGCGATCTCGTGATGGGCAAAGTCCTGCTGAACGCCTCCGTCTCGGATGACAGGGGTGATCCCGCGGCCGCCTATTCGATAGACGGTTCGGAACCGATCAAGATGTCGAGCCAGGCAGAGGGGTCGTGCCAGGCCGAATGGGACGTTTCCGGCCTGCCGGACGGGTCCGTCCATGAGATAAAATTCACGGCCGCAGATTCGGGAGGGCAGGTTGTCGAGAAGAAGGTCTCGGTCAGGATCGACAGCAAACCCGGCAAATACGTAGACATGCCGTTTGACCACGACTGGATATCTACGAACAACAATTACGCCAACGGTACCGGCTGGGATTATGCCGCGGAAGACCTGCCGGCATCCGGTTCGGAATTCATATATAACGGAAAAGACAGGGTCAAGTTCAGGTTCGGGGACAAATCCGACGGGGCGATGAATACGGTCGAATGCGCGAAGCAGAAGATCACTTTTTCGCCCGGCTATTACGGCAAAGTTTACATCCTGGCCGCCATGCATGACGGCGGCGCCAAGATCCCGTTCATGCTGAACTATACCGACGGGACGCAGGAGAAGGCCGTCGCGGGTTTCTCGGACTGGTGGGGCGCCAACGCCGTCTTCGGAGAGGATACCGCGATAAAGACCTCGCACCATCATGAGGCGGCCGGCGAGAGGAAGCCCGGTTCGGGCATATACGTGCAGGCTATCGAGCCCGACAAGAAGAAGGTCCTAGCTTCGATAGTCCTTCCCTCTGAGCCGAAGTTCCATATATTCGCGATGACCCTCGAAGGCGAGGTATCGAACGACGCTATACCGGAGCCCTCGATAAAAGAGCCGCAGGCCAACGCTTCGATCGGCGATATAGTGAAGATCGCCGTCGAGGACAGCGAGAGCGATATAGCGAAGGTCGAGTATTCTGTAGACTCGGGCGCATGGGCGCCTATGAAGGCGGAAGGAAGCGGGAATTATACCGCCGAATGGGATACCGCCAAAGTCCAGGGGATAAATCACACGATCGCGGTCAAGGCGACCGATAAGATCGGGCAGATAAATATTAAGTCGATAGATGTAAGGGTCGTGAACCGCGTCACGATAATATTCCCGTTCGAGGGAGCGAGCATATACAAGGCCGCGAACCTTATGGTCGAGCCGAGGGCGAACAGGGAAGTAGAGAAGATAGAGTATTCGGTGGACAACGCGGAGTTCACGCAGATGTCCGTCTCCGGCATGGGCCTCTATACGGCCGAATGGAACACCGAAGGGTATAAGGCGGGTTCCGGGCATGTCCTGGTGGTCAGGGAGTACGAAAAAGGCGGCGGCGTCACGATAGATACGGTCAAGGTCACCGCGGACTCGATAAAGGTAATGATCGCCGAGCCCCTGAAAGGCCACTCGATAAAAGTCGATAAGGCGATCCGCGACTGGGTCGGCGCGGCTCCTGAGCAGGAAAATACGGCGACCATCAATAACGGGGAATTTATCTGGAAGGACGCGAAGGACGACGATACCGGCAACGGCCATTATACCTATCCGACTAACAAGGCCGTAAGCAAGGGATGCGACCTCAGGGAGTTCCGCATCACGTGGGATGACGAGAACCTTTACATGCTTATAAAATGCGACAGGCCCGGGGATTTCTGGGCGCCTTACAGGATCATCGGCATAGATACGGACGGCGCTAAGGGCGGCAAGGGCGGCACGAAGGTCCTCGCGCAGGGAGATCCCGACGATGTCGGCCCCGATAAGGGGTCTTTCGGCGAGATAAAGGTCGCCCCGGAACTCGCATGCGAATATATTGTAGGGGTATACAATTCATACAAGGGCCGCATATGGGACGCTAAAGGCAAGCTGGTCGCGTCCAAGGAAGCGAAACCCGACGATACCCCGGGATTCAAGGTCGATGATTACGGATGGAGCGCGGTCGAGGTCGCGATACCGTGGAAATTGCTCGGCGGCTCGCCCCCATACGGCCAGACGTGGAGGTTTATCGTGGGCATCGGCCAGCAGGATAATGACGTATTCAGGGAGATAGAAAAAGACGCTTCAGAATGGCGCGGAGGCGGCGGCGAATCGAGCGATATGTTCGGGCCCGACCCGGATATATTCGACCTCGCGAGCCCCGACAGGAAGACCCAGGAATTTGAGCTGCGCAGCTATGATCCCCAGGGCGAACCAGGGAACCCGGACGGTTTCGCTGTGATAAAGAAGTCGTACCTTGTCGTTACATTTAGCGAAGCCTCAAAGTAGCGGAAGGGTGAGGCCGATGGCGGTACTGGCGGTCGTGTTATTGCTTTTGTGCCCTTGCGTTGGTTTCGCGGAAGACGCAAGCAATGTCCCGTTTACCGGGCATAAGATAGATGTCGATAAATCGATCTTTGACTGGAAAGGTGCAGCCCCCGAACAGGAGGATATGGCTGCAGTCAGCGAAGGCGAGTATATCTGGAAGGACGCATCGGGCGACGACACGGGCAACGGTAAGTATACTTACCCTCTCGATAAGCAGTTGAAAAAAGGCGCGGACCTGAAGGAGTTCAGGGTAACCTTCGATGATGACAACCTTTATTTCCTGGTAAAGACCAACCGCCCCGCCGATTGGTGGACCCCTTACAGGGTGATCGGCATCGACACTGACGGCGCTTCAGGCGGCAGGAACGGGATGCAGGTACTGGCCGAAGGCGACATCGACGAGCTTTCGTCGGATTCGGGAACATACGCGGAACTTAAAGTAGCGCCCGAACTGGCATGTGAATACGTAGTGGCGGTCTCGTCGACCTACAAGGGCCGCGTATGGGATGCGAGCGG
>JBAZFE010000119.1:2141-4137 GCA_041653555.1 Candidatus Omnitrophota bacterium | reverse complement strand
CTCCGCCTTGGCGGATTTCAGGTTGAAAACCGCGGCATTTTTCTGTGCTATGAGCTGCTTTAAGGACGGGTTGTTCTCCGCGATGGCGGCAAGGTCCGGCATCTCGCGGACCTGCTCCTTTACCGCAAAATCGCCCTTTGCGACCAGCGGCGCGGTCTCGGTGCGGCCGAGTTCTTTCGTGAGCTTGCGCCGGGCGAGCTCGATATCCCTTTTTGCCTGGGTCACGTCATATTTAGCCTGTGTAAGGTTCGCCTGTTCCGTCATGAGCGAACCCTTGTTCTCCTGGCCTGATTCGTAGCGCAGCGTGACCAGTTCATAATTTTGCCTGCGGCGCGTGAATATCTCTTCCTTTATACGCAGGCCGTCCTGCGCCTTAAGCAATTCTATGAAAGCCGAACGCAGGCGCAGCCTTACGTCGGACGATGTGAACTTGTAGCTCTCCTGCGCGGCCTTTATGTTTTCGGCGGCGGCATTGACCTTGTTCGCAGTATTGAAGCCGTCGAAGATAAGCTGGCTGCCGCTTACGCCGTAGTTATAATTATTTGTTGAGCTGTTTGATGAGCCGGCAGATGTCCCGCCGGAAGACGAGCCGCCGCTCTTGGATTTTGTGACGCCGGCGTCGGCCGAGACCTGCGGGAAAAGCCCGCTCGCGGTTATCGACCTGTCAGCCGAGGCGCTGTTGACGGACTCCTTCGCGGAGACAAGGTCGGGATTGTTCTTCGCGGCCTCTTTGACGCAGTCCTCCCACGTGAATACCTCTTCGGCGTAGGAAGGCGCGCCTGAGAATAGCGGCGCTGAAATAACTATGAGTATTAAAAGGTATCTTTTCACGTCTTTACTTTGTTATAGCTGCCTCTTCAGCTTCGACATCACTTTCGTCGCTTCTACGAGAAATTTGTTGAATTCCTGCGCCGGGACGAGCCCTATCGGTCCGTCGTGCCTCGAAAAGACGACAAGCCTGTCGCCGGACTTGATATTGCGGGACTTCCTTATATCAGCCGGGACGACCACCTGCCCCCTCTCGCCGACAGTCACGACGCTGTGGAACTCCCCTTCCGGGCCTTCGATTGTCTTGTCATTCATCTCTACCTCCGAATTGTATGATAAGTATGATATATCATACAATTCATACTGTCAAGACAAAAATTCACCCTTCACTGGTTAATTAGACGCACGGGAGGGAAAAAGGTTTACATAGAAAGAAGGGACGGTTCTTGAGCTAATCGGAGAACCGTCCCCGTTATCTTACGCTATATTACTGGCACTTGATCGGTGATTCGTCCTGAGGCTGGGCAGGCGCCTGCATGCCGCCCTTCATGCCGCCTTTCATCATCGGGCAGGGCATCTTCCCCTCTTTCATCATGCCGCCCTTCATGCCGCCCATGCCCTGCGGGCCGCCTTTCATATCACCCATCATGGGGCACTCTATGGGGCTGGTTCCCGTAACGAGCATCACTATGCCGCTTACCGCGACCACCAGCGCAACGACTATCAGCACTGAGCCGACGAACTTTCCGAACGACTTGATCTTTTCCGGAGCTTTTTCCGCGGTCAATAAGACGAAATAGCTTACCGCCAGCAGAAGGCTCATCCAAAGAAGCGTTATTATCCCTACTAATGCCATCTCCTTACCCTCCTCATTTATCCCAGGATCGCCTTGAGATCGGCGTCGGGGGTTGTTATGGGCTTGACCCCAAAGTTCTCTACCAGCACCTTAAGCACGTTCTGCGACGCGAACGCCGGCAGCGACGGGCCTATCCTTATGTTCTTAACCCCGAGCGAGAGCAGCGTTATCAGGATGCAGACTGCCTTCTGCTCGTACCATGACAGTATGATCGACAGAGGCAGGTCGTTTACCCCGCATTTGAACGCGGCCGCAAGCGCCTGCGCTATCTTCACCGCCGAGTAGGCGTCGTTGCACTGCCCGACATCGAGCAGGCGCGGTATGCCGCCGATATCCCCGAACTCCAGCGCGTTGAAGCGAAACTTCCCGCAC
>JBAZFE010000119.1:0-2131 GCA_041653555.1 Candidatus Omnitrophota bacterium | reverse complement strand
CGTCGCATCCGCCTATAAGGAAGAAATGGCGTATCTTCTTCCCCTTAACCGCTTCAATCACTTTGCCGGCAACGTTGAGCACCGCGTTGTGCCCGAAGCCGACCAGTATTTCTTTCTGAATATTATCCTGCGTAAACCCTCCGAGTTCAAGAGCCTTTTTTATGACGGGCGTGAAGTCCTTCTTGTCGAACCCGGGGATATGGGAAACTTCCGGCCACGCGACAAGGCCAGTCGTAAAGACCCTGTCCTTGTATGTATCGCGCGGCTTCTGTATGCAATTCGTCGTGAACAGGAACGCCGCGGGAACGCCGTCGAACTCCTTCTGCTGGTTCTGCCATGCCGTCCCGAAATGCCCGGCAAGGTGCTTGTATTTGTTCAGCGCGGGATAACCGTGCGCCGGCAGCATCTCGCCGTGCGTGTAAATGTTTATTCCCTTGCCCTCGGTCTGCCTGAGCAGCTGCTCGAGGTCAAGAAGGTCGTGGCCGGTCACGATTATCGCCGGCCCTTTCCTGACGCCCAACTTGACCGCCGTTGGGTTAGGGTTGCCGAAATGCCCCGTATTCGCCTTGTCCAGCAATTCGAGGCATTTGAAATTGACTTTGCCGAACTCCATGTTCATCGCGAGGAGTTCTTCTACGGAAAGGTTGTCCCCGGCGAGTTTCGCGAGCGCTTTATAGAAATATGAATTCACCTCTTCGTCTTCAAGGCCGAGCACCGACGCGTGGTCGGCATAAGCTGCCATACCCTTCAACCCGTAAAGCAGGATCTCCTGCAGGCTGCGCGCGTCTTCATCCTTAGCGGGCCACGAATGGACGCCAACCTGCTTACCTTGTTCTATCAGCCCCGACAGGCCGTCCGCCGGCTTCCAGTCCGCGGGTGCGGGAAGCTTTCCGCTGAAATCTTTCCCGTTCTGTTTCTTATAGGCCAGCTGGAAATGGCGCTTTATCTTTTCTTTTATCTCATACGCACGGCCAAGGTACTGCGCGAGACGCTCGGGGTCAAAGTTGACGTTCGTGACCGTGGTAAAAAGGCCTTCCTTTATGAAGAGGTCAACCTCCTTATCCCTTACCGCCAGCTCACGCGCCATATTGCCGTATAGGGCGATGCCCTTCAGCGCATATATAAGGAGGTCCTGTAATATTGCGACATCGGACGTCTTGCCGCACACTCCTTGCACGGTGCAACCTGTACCCTGCGAAGTCTGCTCGCATTGCCTGCAAAACATTTTAGCGTCCATTTAGTATCTCCTTTATCGTTACTCCCTTCAACTGCGCGGCCGCGAACTCTTCGATCGCTTCCAGCTTCTTCCTCATGAAGCACGCCTTCCTGTTGGGGCATATCTTCCGCTTGAACATGCAATCGTTGAGCTTGAACGGCCCCTGGAATATCTCCATTAATTGGGTGATGAATATTTTATCTGCCTGCCTCGCGAGCCTAAACCCGCCGCCTTTGCCTTTTTTCGACATAAGGAGCTTTGCCGCATTCAGCTTCTGGAGTATCTTTCTCAGGAACGGCCTTGGCATCCCTAATTCCTTTACGAGCTCGGTAACAGTAATTATACCGCCCTTCTCTTTCCTCTCACGCGCCGCCATGTAGCACAGCGCCCTTACCGCGTAATCCGTATTCCTCGTCACTATCTTTGTGGCCATGGGAGAATGATACCACATTGGTGTCATTTGTAAAGCTAAATAACAGGGGACATCCTGCCGTAAGCAGGGTGTCCCCATTGCTTATATATTATTCTTTATCCAGCCTGCGGCTTAAGTATCCCCCGGTAAGGCCGTCTATCGTTGCGGTAAGCTCTTCTATACGAAACTCCCTTTCGAGATATGATGGATTTTCCTTGTCCTGATATCTCTCGAGCTGTTTTAAAAGTTTCTTCCTCTCGAAGAAAGCCGTGTTGAGGTCAGCCAGGATATCATTGCGGAGTTGGACCATGAGCTTTGAGCGTGAATCTATCGAGGTCTGAGCGCTGTTATAGACGAGGTCGCCCAAGTCCCATTTGGCGGTGAAGTCCCAGCTGCTGCTGGTATCGTCGGGGCCGATATAATAGTTGGTCCTGCCGGATAAAGTAGCTGCCGTAACGGTTGCATCTATATCATTGCCGTATCCGACACTTATTTCAGGCATT
>JBAZFE010000118.1:0-4187 GCA_041653555.1 Candidatus Omnitrophota bacterium | reverse complement strand
CACAGGTGGTCTTCCTGGCCTGTTCCCTCGCCCTTCCGAGCGCCGGCATAAGTAAACCGGCTAGTATAATTATGATTGCCATGACGACCAACAACTCGATAAGGGTGAAACCCTTTGTCTTGCGCATCTTATTTCACCTCCTTTCCTCTAAATTATAAATAAAACCCTACCTCATCTTTACATGACCGCCTTTATACAACTGGACCCTCCCGCCGGAATGATTACCGCATGACACGATAACCACGGTCGAGGCTGTGCCTGACGTAGGCTGCACTGCATACGTATAGGCGGCCGTGCCGCTCGGGCATGTGAATACCGCCGCATCGTCTATGTACGTAGGCGCCGCCCTCAAAGCTGCCAGGTTATTTTGCGGCGGATACTGTTCGTTATTATCCAACGTATACATCATAAGCGCCGCGCCTATCTGTTTCAGGTTGTTCGCACAGGTGGTCTTCCTGGCCTGTTCCCTCGCCCTTCCGAGCGCCGGCATAAGTAAACCGGCTAGTATAATTATGATTGCCATGACGACCAACAACTCGATAAGGGTGAAACCCTTTGTCTTGCGCATTTCTCCTCCTTTTGGTTATATGCACCATCCCTTATTAAAGGATACTATCCGTTCTCCGCATTGTCAAGGACAAATCTGGCTAACTTTTCTTTCGTGGAAAAAACGGTCTCCGGCCTCTTCCCCTTTTTAAGGCACTTAAGCTTGATTTTGTTGCCTCCGAAAGGGCTGCTTCCCTTCCTCATAAGGACCGCGAATATATAATCGGCCTTCTTCCCTTCCAGTTTCGCAAGCGCATTCCTTACAAGCTGTTCCGTTTCGAGCGCAAACCCTATGACCGTCCTTTTCCCCTTATTCTTCCCGGCCCACGAGAGGATGTCCGGATTGCGCCGCAGCCTGACCGACAGCGTCCCGCTGCGTTTCTTGATCTTAGAGCGGATAAACCGCTGCGGCCTGTAATCCGCTACCGCCGCGGACATGATAAGGCAATCCGCTTTATAAAAATACTTTTTAACGGCCTTTTCCATCTCAAGCGCCGACACGACCGGCACAAAAACAGCGCCTTTCGGAGGGACCAACGATACCGGCCCGCTCACGAGAACAACTTTATGCCCGCGCCTAAGGGCTTCCCCGGCGATCTAGTACCCGAAATATCCGGTCGAAGAATTTGAGATATAGCGGACGGGGTCGATAAATTCCCTGGTTGGACCGGCGGTTATGAGGATCCGCATCTTAACCTTTTAGGGATCTTTTGACTTCCGAGACGATGATATCCGACGCGGCGATATGGCCGACGCCCTCGTGCCCGCACGCAAGCGGGCCCTTTACCGGGCCGACCATCCTGATGCCGCGGCCTTTCAGCTTCGCTATATTCTCCCGGACGGCCGGGCTGGCGTACATCTTCTCGTTCATCGCGGGCGCTATAAGGACTTTCGCGGAGGACGCGGTGACGACGCATGTCAGCAGGTCGTCGCATATCCCGTTCGCGAGTTTTCCGATAATGTTGGCGCAGGCGGGAGCTATGATTATAAGGTCCGCCTTATCCGCGAGGGACGTATGTATGGGGTCCCAATCCGCGGGCGCCTCGAACATCTCGGAATAGACCCTGTTATGCGAGAGGGTCTGGAAGGTCAACGGAGATATGAACTCCTTCGCCTCTTTAGTCATTATCACGGTGACGTTCAGGCCGGCCTTCTTCAGGCTGTTGACTATATCACAGGCCCTGTAGGCGGCTATAGAACCGGTCACGCCGAGAATGACCTCTTTTTTTGCCATTTATTTCTTCTTTTCCTTCATTACGATCTTGCCGGCCTTGATCTCTTCGAGCGCTATCGTCGAGATCCTCCTGCTGTCCGTCTCCACGAGTTTCGGGCTGCCCTCGTTCAATTCAAGCGCGCGTTTCGACGCGAGGATCACGAGTTTATAGATGGAGCCGGTCTTGTCCAGGACGTCTTCCGTCGATATCTGTACATTGCCTTTCACTTGTTCACCTCACTCTAAGCCTTTCGGCGGTGATGATCGACCTAAGTTTACTAACGGCTTCCGCGAAATCGTCGTTCACAACAGCATAATCGTATTTCTTCAGGTTCGCAATATCTTTCTTCGCGTAGCCCAGCCTTTTCCGGATCTCCGAAGACTTATCCGTTGACCGGCCTATGAGCCTCTTCTTGAGCGCATCTATAGAAGGAGGGAGGATATATATCAGCGTCGAATCCCCGAACTTCTTCTTTACGGAGAGCGCGCCCCTGACATCCAGGCTTAATATCACGTCCTTGCCCTTGCCGGTATTGCCGGCTATCCCCCTCTTTGAAGTGGCATAATACCTGCCGTACGGCTTCGACCATTCAAGGAAATCCCCGCTCTTCTGCCTGCGGATGAATTCCTTCTCCGATATAAAATTATAATCCCTGCCGTCCTTCTCTCCTGCCCTCGGATCGCGCGTGGTGAACGAGGGCGGGTGCACGACCTTCCTGTCTTTCCTCGTGATCTCCCTGACGAGCGATGTCTTCCCGCATCCGGAAGGAGCCGAAACCACGAATATGCGGCCTTTTGATCGCGCCATCACTACTCCACGTTCTGTATCTGTTCGCGTATCTTCTCGACTTCGCCTTTTACGGCTATAGCGAGCTGGGCGATCCTGTAATCGCTCGTCTTCTGCCCGACGGTATTTATCTCCCTGTGAAGTTCCTGCGAGATGAAATCCAGCTTCCTGCCGACTTCATCCTGCTTTGTTATGGTCTCTTCGAAGCTTTTCAGGTGGGCCTTTATCCTGGTCAGCTCCTCCGAAATATCCGAGCTCTTCGCGAACAGCGCGACCTCAAGCTCTATCCTCCCCTTGTCCAGGTTGATCTTTCCCGAGGAGAGCTCCTTGATCTTCCTCAACAAATGAACCCTGTATTCCTTAAGCGCAAGTTTCGAGCGGCGCTCTATTATCGTGATGTTCTTGAGTATTGTCTTCTCCCTGCCGGTAATATCCGTGACCAGGCTCTTGCCTTCCTTTTCCCTCATCTTCATCAGGCCGCCTACCGCCGTGCACAGGGCCGACTTTATATAAGGCCATATCTCGGCGTCATCCTTGGGCTTGTCTTCGATGGATATTACGCCGGGAAAAGCTATTATCTGGGAAAAGTTTATCTGGTCATTAAGCGAAAGGGACCTCCTCAGGTCAAGGAGCAGGCCTTTATATTTTTTCGCGAGGGGCTTATTTATTACGAGCTTCGGGTTTGATTTCTTCGGGTTTTCGTACGTCAGGGAGAGGTTTACTTTTCCGCGCTTGACCTTCTTCGCTATTTCCGTCCTGATCCTGTCCTCGAATATCAACAGGTTTTCAGGCAGCCTGCTGGATATCTCAAAAAACCTGTGGTTTACCGTCCTAATCTCAATTTGGATCTTGCCTTGCGCCGTGGACGCGTCGCCGCGCCCGAATCCAGTCATGCTTCTTACCAATTTACACTCCGAAATTTATTACCAGACACGTTTCGTTACATTAGCCATGGTCACGAATTTGGTGGGGTAAAGGTCGACGATGATCTCGTCCGGTTCGAACCAGAGTTTTATCTCCCTCTCGGCTTCCGATTCGTTCGACGAGGCGTGTATGACGTTCTCGTAAAGCCCCTTTGTCGTTATGCGGCCGTAAGAGCCGCGTATCGTGGTGGGGTCCGCCTCTTCGGGATTTGTTGAACCCGCCAGTTTCCTGACTTTTTCTATCGCGTTCTCCCCCCAGTATACCATCGCCATCACTTTGCGCCTTTCGTGAAGCTCTCCCTGGAGGTACTTGATGAGCTCGTCGAAGAAAGGCTTATCCTTCATGTGCTTGTAGTGTTCGGAAGCCAGTTCCCTGCTCACGCGTATGATCTTCGCGGCGACTATCTCGAGCTTGGATTCCGAAAGGCGGGCCAGGATGTTGCCGGTAAGGGATTTTTTGAGTCCGTCAGGTTTTATCACAACTAATGTCTTTTGGTCCATTTTGGTTTTCCTTATTTATATAAACCTAAATTCTATTATAACTTGGCTATTTTGTCAACAACTCCTTGGCCCTATCGGAGAAATACTTTGCCTGTTCGTGCGCTCCCATCCTGGAACATATCCAGGAGATCCTGGTATATATCTCCGGGATACCAGGATCTATCTGCAGCGCGGCCTTATACTCGTTAAGCGATGCCACGAGGTCGCCTTGCTTGGC
>JBAZFE010000117.1:0-4317 GCA_041653555.1 Candidatus Omnitrophota bacterium | reverse complement strand
ACGCCGTATGTCTCGAACCCGGCCTTATGGAACGGCAGCAGCATCGTCCCCATATTGCAGCCGATATCATAGACTACGCCTCCGCGCGGCAGTTTTACCGCGGAGGTGATAAACCCATAAACCTGGTCCGCCTGCTTCATCCTGATATCGAACAGCGCTTCTTTATCTATGTCATCGTCCCCGTAAAGCGTCCTGTATTCCTTCGCGTAAAAATCTATATACGAATCCTCGCTCAATCTCGGATCCGCCCTGACGATCCCGCACTTCCTGCATATGACCAACGGGTAATAGATCCCGTACGAATCGGTCTCGGAAAGCAGCATCCCCCCATCGCTTCCGCAGAAGCACGCCTGCGGGACATACCTATATTCGCCTGACGCGATCTTCTCCTCCACCCTCTTCTTCGATCCTGCAGCGGCGGCGCTCAGGGCGGAATTACTGCGCCCGGGAACGTGCATAAACCTGCTGCCGAGGCACGGCTTTTTCGGACCCAAACAGTCCATCATGCGCCTGGCCCTATATTGTCGGCAACGATCTCCCAGCACAATTTTTCGGGGCTTCCCGGCGACTTGATATAATCCGCGCGGTACCTGTCATAGGCGTTTTCATCTACCAGGAGTTCAGCCTCCAAGTCTATCGTAAGGTTGCCATCCACATTTACCGGCTTCTTGTTGAATTGCCTCGCGAAATTGCCGATCGATGCGTCGTAACTTGTCTTCTTGATCCCGTTCGACGTAAGAAAGATGATCGGTTTCTTATATAACACCGCGAAGTTTATTGAAGTGCTGGCGTGGGCCAATACGGCCTTCGCGCCCGACACCAGCTCTATCGTCTTTCCCATAATGACATCACGCCCTTTAAAATAATCCGGATGCAGGTCGTAGCGTGAGCGCGGGTGCGCAGCTATCTTTACCGGCAGGCCGGTCTTCCCTTCAATATACGAAAAGAACCTGGTCAGCCCGCCGTAATAGTCTTCCGGGTCCAGCCAAAGCCCGGCATTACCCTCCGTTATCATATCCGGGTGGAACGGGTTGTATTCATCCAAAAATATTATGTAATCGTTCTTCGGGGCAGGCCCCGTATCATTCGTACGGCGTTTCAGGTACAGGTCGTAATCCAGGGTATGCGCGTTTATCACCTGCGCGCCCTTCGCGGCCCCGGGGAACCTGAACGAATCCGCCCTTCCACCCTTGATTATCACCGCCGGCTTCTGGATATTAGACGAGTAAAGCGACAGCCTGAGCCTCTCCATGATCTCTTTTGCGTTCTTTACGATATCGCGGTCCTTTAAACACCCTCGTATTCTCCGCAGCTTTTGCCCGAAGTCCGTGCGATCGCCTTCCCCGCAGGTAGGCGAGTCGGGCGTGCGGTTCACGTGTACGCTAGCATATTTGATATTGTATTTTTTAAGCGCGTTATACATGAATATATTGTTCTTTCCGGAGCAGATAAGGTCCACGCCCAGGTAGATCGGGTTCTCCCTAAGGTATTTTGACAGGTCGCGCCAGGTATTAATGGCAACAATGCCGTCATAATCGCTGGGGTCCGGAGGCTCATATTTCTTTGCGTAGGCCGGGTTCAATATCCGGGTCATGTCCAAAAAGCTCACCTTGAAGCCTCGGGACTTCAATATTTCAAGGCCGAACCTTTCATGGTCCCTTTTTGTCAGCGGGGTCTGCATAAAAAAACAGATCTCTTTAGCCATGATCGCGCCTTTATTCCGGCTCGCCAAACCTGTAAGGAGTCGGGCCGGCAACGCCCTTAAGCCCCTCGGTCTCTTTGTTGAACTTCTTGATCTGTGAGATGATATCCACCCCTACGGTCTCGCCCCACTTATCGAGGAGCTTCTTTGTGGTCTTGCCCATTGCGCCTTTTCCTATAGTGACGCCGTTCAGTTTCGTCACCGGCAATATGCAGAAGGGAGTCCCTGTCATGAACGCCTCGTCCGCCGTATAGACGTCATATTGTTCCATGTTCTTTTCGACGCATTCCAGGCCCATCATCCCGGCCAGCTCGAATACGTACTCGCGGCTTATGCCCCTTAGTATGTTCCTTCCCTCCGGGGTCATGATCACGCCGTTCTTAACAATAAAAAAATTATCCCCGGTCCCTTCCGCTACGAAACCGTCCGGGTCCAGCAGCAGCGCCCAGTTATTCTCGCCCTTGAATTGTGACGCCTCTATGTTCGCCATCTGGTAATGCAGCCTGCTGCGGTTCTTGATCTTCGCATCCAGCAGGTTCGATGGTATGGCCCTCTGCGAGGTGATGACCGCGTTGATGCCGGAATCGAATAGCTTACCCATGCCCGAGACCGTCCACTTTAACGGGAAATCGGCTATCACGAGGGTGGGCTCCAGCTTCCCGTCGAAGACAGGGCTGTATATCGCGAGGGGCCCGCGGCTTACGTTTATCATAAGCCTGTGCTCGTCGGTCTTTTCAAAATAGGGGTCGTTCTTCTCCACGACCTCGCCGCATATATTCTCCATCTGCTCTATCGTGGTCTTCATCGGGATGCGCAGTATCTTGATGCCGGCGTACAGGCGCTCCAGGTGCTCCCTCATCTTGAATTGCTTTTTGTTGAAGGACCGGGTCATCTCGAATACCATGTCCCCGAACATCAGCGCGGAATCAAAGATCGAGATCTTCGCGTCCTTTTCCGAAACATACTTCCCGTTCATGTAGACTGATCTTGACACCTTATTCTCCTTTGTTATTTGCGCTTTAAAATGCCGGTTTTCATGAAGTACCCGCATATGCCGACGTCTTCCGCCTTATCGATCTCATAAGATTTCCAGAACGGCATCCCGAAGAACACGATCTTTCCTCCAAGCCTGTTCCTGTGTTTTTTTAATATCGCGGGCTTGAATATATATATTGAGCCGTTCTCCAGGTAATAGGGCTTCCTGTCCTGCCGCCTGCCGCGGTTCCTGTGATCAAAGGTCATGCTTTTAAGCCCGCCCTTCGCGTATTCCCACACGCAAAAATCATCCAATACCGCACCGGAGAAGAGTGAATCCGCCTTCTCGGATATGAACAATCCTATCGCTTTATCTATGTCTCCGGAAGTCCGCAGCGGCGATGTGGCCTGGAGAAAGACAACGATATCCGCGGCTCCGGAAGGCCCGCCCTCTATCTCCTCTATAGCGTGCAGCAAGGCATCCTCTGTCGATGAGGTATCCGTCGCCAGCTTTGCCGGGCGCTTTATCGCCTTCGCGCCCGCGCGTTCCGATACTTTAAGTATCGCATCGTCGTCCGACGTCACATAGACGTCCTTAATGTACTTGCTGCCGGCCGCCTGCCTGATCGACCAGCTTATAAGCGGCTTGCCGCAGAAATCCATTATGTTCTTCTTCGGTATGCCTTTCGAGCCGCCCCTTGCCGGGATCAGCGCTATTACCCTGGGCGCCTTCACGCGGGCTCCTTCCGGTTATAGTCGAAAGAAGTCGGGACTCCCCAGAAGTGGCAATAAGAACAAAGGGCCATCTTATCCCTCCTGCCCTGTTTATGGTATTCCATCCACTCCATCCGCTTCGGGCCGTTCCATATCTGATCGAGCGTATTCTCCTTCAGGATGCCTATGACACCCAGCTCTTTCGGGTCGAAACGGACGCATATCGAGACCTTCCCCTCCCTGTTTATGCAGAGGTGGTTCAGGAAATCCAGGCATATCCCTATCTCGGGAACGGTCGGGTCCTTCTTCTTGTAGTCGAAGCTGCCCATCTTCGCGTGGAGCACGCGCCTGATTATCAGGCATCCGAATCCTTTATACCTCGAATCATCGACATCGCCTATCAGACGGAGGCTCGTGAACGGCTTCCTGCCGCCTTTTATCTTCAGGAACTCACCTATCAGCTTGAATTGCTCTTCGGCCTCTTCGTCTTTCTCGAATACCGATATGGACATCGTGTCGAGGTTGCCGATTATCTCGTCCGATTTCTCGACTATCAGTTTGCCGTTGGTGACGATGTTCTTTATCTGTTTCGGGAACAATCTCACTGCCTCTCCGAAACGCGGATACAACAGCGCCTCTCCGTCCTTGTGGAACTGCACGACGATGTTATCCGGCAGCTGCGCGGCTATTTTTTTGACAAGCTCAAAGTCCATGTCCCCGTACTTCAGCGCGAGTTCCGGGTGATCCTTGTCGACCTTGCGGCGGCCGCACATCCAGCACTTCTTATTGCACCGCGAGGTAAGCTCTACGTTAACGCATGCCAGTCCGTTGAGCGCCATTGCCTTGTCCTCACTTGCCTTTCGTCTTGAGATATTCCGGGATCTCGCCGCCGACCCTTCTGAGCTTCTTGATTATCGGGACTTCGC
>JBAZFE010000116.1:0-4345 GCA_041653555.1 Candidatus Omnitrophota bacterium | reverse complement strand
CCTCCCCAAGTACAATCTCGTCGCGGGCTACAGGATGGACCTGACCATGTTTGCCAACTTCGACATGCTGTCGTATACGGACGCGGCGGCCGGCTGGATGCGCTACGGAGGCGCGGTCGGCGACACGGATCAGGTCGCAAGAATCGCGTTCGCGTAGGCAACGAACGAAGGGCCACGGGAGGCTTGTTCCCTAGACAAAGCAGATGCGGGGAGGGGCCGGGTGCCTCTCCCCCGTCTTTTCAATCGGCGCGATGGATTTACCGCACTCATCCATAAAAATGCCTCTACGGGCCTCTCAGGGCCAAATTCGGCCTATTCAACGGTAGTCAATCAGGTGGACAAGGGCACTTTTTCTTGGCAATGATAACAACGCATGATCTTCACGGCAGAAGGCTGGCCGTTCTCAAGGCCCGCCGTGAAGCCAGATTAGGGATATCGGGGGCCGCGCCCGTTCTTGTCAGCGGGATAAGCGACGGGGAGTGGGCGGGCGAACCGTGCTTCATCATCGGCGGCGGGGCGTCTCTCAAGGGATTCGACTTCAATCGCCTACGCGGGAAGGGGCGCATCATCGCCATCAATCGCGCATACGAATCTGTCCCGTTTGCGGACATTCACTTCTTCATGGACAACCGCTATTACAAGCGGGTCCAGGGCGAGGCGGAATGGCAGTCGTTTCCGGGCCGCAAGGTGTACCTGAACATGAGCGGCTATCCCGTCGAGCGGAGCGTCATCTCGGTTCGCCAGGCCGGAAGGGTTGGCCTCTCGCGGTCCATCAGGGAAGGGCTTTACCACGGCAATAACTCCGGCGTCGGGGCGATAGGACTAGCCTATTGCCTGGGCGCAAACCCAATTTACTTAATGGGTTACGATTGCAATAAGGTTGACAACGCGTCTCACTTCCATGACGGATATGAAGGGGTGCCGACCGCAGACCGTGTCCTGGCGGGATTCGTCAAGGACTTCGATGCGCTGGCGGCGCTCGTCACCAAGACGGGCACCAAGGTCATCAATCTGAACCCCGATAGCGCGATCCGGTCATTCGCTTTCGGGAAGATCGACGAAATCAAGTCCGGCAAGCGGGGCGGCTTCTTCGCAACGGCACTCGGGTTCGGCGACAACCTCTATCAGCGGGCCATCCTCAAGGTGCTGGCCCGGAGGTTCGATACCGTCTATCTGCAAACGACGTGCCCGGACATTTACTGGGACATCCCGAACGTGCGGTTTGTAGAGCCTGGAAGCGTGCCGCTGAGGACACAGCGGAAGTACCTGGCAAGCCTTCCGCGTTCGACGTTCTCGCCCCGGCCCCCGCTTCTGCAATCGCTAGGCTGGCGGTACAAGTGGAACCTCGGGATGAACGTCTGTCACGTCGATTGGCTGAGGCAACAGTCTGGCGTGACGCTTGACCAGTTCGATTTCTCGTTCATGGTCAAGGCTGAGTGGATAAGAGCGGCATGGGCGGTCCTGGCTCGGCTCGATATGAAGGGGAAGCGGTTGTGCCTTGTCCGGCCATCGACGATTCGCAAGGAATGGTACAACGCCTCGCGGAACCCGAAGGCCGCGCACATGCAGAGGATAATCGATACCTACCGGGACGATTACTTCTATCTGAGCTTCGCTGACCTAGAGCCCGGCGTCGAATGGCTAGACGGGGAACTCAAGGGAATCGATGCCGAGTTCCATCGCGGGGAACTTCCGCTGACGACGATATTCGGGCTCATCAAGCTGTCTGAAATGGTCCTCACGGGGCCGACCTGGACGATGGTTGCGGCGATAGCGGAGCGCGTCAAGTGCTTCACGATCTTCGGCGGGTGTGCAAGGCCTGAGCGGATTATCGACGCCTCGATGGGGCTTGACAGATTCGCCTACGTAGCGCCTGAGCCATTCTGCGATTGCAGGCGCGGAGACCATGCGTGCAACAAGGAGATACCGCCTGAAAAGGTCATCGCCCAATTCGAGGAATTGAGGAGAAGGTCAGTATGGCAATGATAACGACTCGGGATATAGCTGCGAAACCGAAGCGGCTTGATATCCTCAAGGCTAGGCGCGAGGCCCGCGCACAGGCTCCCGCTGGCGGTCAATGGGAATCCCTGAGCCGCAGGCACGTTGACGACGGGAAGCCCAAGGCGATGGCCGTTGCCGAGGAAGCGCCTGTCAAGATCGGGCCGGCCATCTTCTTTCGCGGATGCTATGGATTCGGCGACAATCTGAATCAGCGTCCCGTCGTCAAGGACCTGGCAGACAAGTACGACACCGTTTATCTCAAGACGCCTATCCCCGAGTTCTACTGGGACATGGATAACGTCAAGTTCGTGTACCCGGACGATGTTGACGCCGGGACGGGACATAGGACGCCATCGAAGCACCTAGCGCGGGTGCCGAAGTCGATGTTCGTCCCTAAGCCCGATGGCATCCCTGAGCAGATCGGGATGAGGCGGCATGTCCGGGTTGGACCGCACTTCTTTTTCGAGGAGCAGGGAAGCCATACGGAGGTTCCCGCTCCCGCTGAGCCCGTCAGCGTATTCGAGGGAATCAGGCAAGGTGCTGGCATCCCCAAGGAACGCTATTCCTTCATGCTTCCGGTAAAGCGGGAATGGATTGCGGCGGCCCGGGCCGTCCTGAATGGGCTTGCCCTCAATGGCAAGAAGCTCTGCCTTGTGCGTCCGCCTACTATCCGCAAAGAATGGGCCTGCTCATCCCGCAATCCAAAGGTCGAATATCTACAGCTCCTCATCGACAGATACAAGGACGAATACTTTTTCCTCAGCGTCGCCGATATTGACGGCAAGGACGAGACGCTAGACGGAACGCTCTCTGGGATAGACGCCAGATTCCACAAGGGCGAGCTTCCCATGATGACGATCCTCGGCCTGCTCAAGATCGCAGACATGACGATCACCGGGCCGGGGATGATGCTCCAATCGGCTATCGCCGTTCGAGCAAAGGCGTTCGCCATCTTCGGGGGCCACGCCGGGCCGGATTATGTGGCAGACCCAGGCATGGGAACCGATAACCTAGAGTACGTCGCGCCGTCGCCTTTCTGCAATTGCTTTTTCGCGGACCACGATTGCAACAAGGAGATCCCTGAGACGGAGATCCTGGCGAAGTTCGAGGCGTTCCGGGCCCGTCCGAAGAAGCTCAAGGAAGCCACTGTCGGCTTCCCTCCGGGCATCGGCGACGTTCTCTGGCCTGCCTATATTTTCGAGTCGTTCAAGGAAAAGAACGGCATCGATAAGCTGATCGCCACGTTCCGCGAGGACTGGGGATATACGTCGACTTTCCTGAAGCACCTTCCTTGCGTCGATGATGTGCGGCTGATCCAGAACCGCCTCCCGTTCTCGTTCTTCCTGGCCGGCGGTCACGGGCATCCGCTCTACGTCAACAAGGGCGGCCTGGACTACATGATGGAATACGGCTCACAGCTTGAACTCGGCGTCCCGCTTGAGAAAGTTATCCCGGGCTATAGGGTCGATTGGGATATGCATGTCAGCGGCCTCGACGAATACGATGCCCAGGTCGACGCGCTCCGACGACAGGCGGGCGGGCGGCTCGTCGTCATCTATACGGCCTCGAAGGGCGGCAACCATAACTGGGCGAGGTCGGATTGGACGACAGAATCCTGGATGGACCTTATTCGCCGATTCCATGCTGAGAACGGATGCAAGGTTGTCATGGTCGGCATGGAGTTTGACAAGAGCTACACGGACGAGCTGAAGCGGCTCGATACGGATAACCTCATCATCGACCTCACGGGCAAGACGCCTATCATGCACACGCTGGCGATCCTCCGCGAGGCGGACCTGTATCTCGGTTTCTCATCGGGCCTTGGGATGTTGTCCTGCCACTTCCACACGCCGACGGCTATCTTCTGGCCGATTCGCGGCGTATCAGAGCATGGCATTTACGACAAGTGCTTCATGTACTCGTGGCTCCCGCCGTGGTCCAGGGACTCCGATACCTATGCGGGAATCCCCTACGGCCCGGAATCAAAGCCCGCGCTTGTGTTCGAGCGCGTAAAGAAGTTCCTCAATGCCTGACGGATACGATGACAGGGACATTTTTATATCCGGGGAGACGCCCGGATCGACGCTCGAATGGAATCTGAAAATCTATAACAAGTCGTGCTACTTGTACCTGGCAGACCGGGACAAAAGCCCGATGGCGCAGAAGCTCAACGCCTTCAGGCTGGCCCTCGTGCGGCGCTATTGCGGCGAGGGGCGTATCCTCGATATCGGGATAGGTGCCGGGACGTTCCTGAAGCTCCACGGCAACTGCCTGGGCTATGACATAAACCCCTATGCCGTGGCGATCCTGAAGAAGCGCAAGCTCTGGTTCAATCCCTACAAGG
>JBAZFE010000115.1:0-4370 GCA_041653555.1 Candidatus Omnitrophota bacterium | reverse complement strand
ATAAGGAGAAGAGATAATGGGTAATGTTGATATGGTGTCAAAAGGCTATGAGAGGAAAGAGGCCCTCGCATTCAGCGTGGGCGATACCGTAAAAGTCGCGGTAAAGATCAAGGAAGAAGATAAATTCCGCATCCAGATGTTCGAGGGCGTGGTCATCAAGAAAAGGGGCAAGGGCGTCTCGTCCTCGTTCACCGTGCGCCGCGTATCCTCCGGAGAAGGCATTGAGAGGACTTTCCCGCTGCATTCGCCTTCGATAGATAAAGTGACGGTAGTCAAATCCTCGAACCCGCACAGGGCGAAGCTGTATTACATGCGCAAGAAGGTCGGCAAGAAGGCTGATGTTGTATCATGAAAGAAAGTTAATAAGGCAGGGAAAGAAGAATATCGCGGGCATAGATGAAGCCGGCCGCGGCCCTTTAGCCGGGCCGGTAGTCGCCGCCGCGGTGATCCTGAAGGAATTCAGGTTCAAGAACAGGATAGATGACTCTAAAAAGCTTACGAGGATATCACGCGAAAAGGCCTTCGCCGAGATAATCGGGAAGGCGCATATCGGGATAGGGATCGTAGGCGAAAAAGAGATAGACAGTATCAATATCCTCAATGCTACCCTCAAGGCGATGCAGATGGCGGTATCCGACCTCCGCCGGGCACCTGACCATGTTCTAATAGACGGTATTTCAACACCCCCGGGCATATCCTGCCCAAAGACGCTTATCATAAACGGGGAATCGCACTCGCTTTCGATAGCGTGCGCCTCTATCATAGCAAAGGTCACAAGGGATTTTATCATGGCGTATTATGACACCCTCTATCCGGAATACGGGTTCGGCAGGCATAAGGGGTACGGGACTAAGATGCACTACAGCGCCCTGGACGTCCACGGGCCTTCACCGGTACACAGGCGGACATTCACACTTTCAAGATGAACATTTTCCTCATAAGGCACGGCGAATCGGTATGGAACAAGGAACAGCGGGTGCAGGGAAGGGAAGACCCTGGTTTGAGCGCGGCCGGACGGAGACAGGCGAGGGCCGCTGCCAAACGCCTGAAGAAGGAGGGCGTTAAGACCGTCTATTCGAGCGACCTGAAGCGCGCGGCGCAGACCGCGAAGATCATCGCGGGCGCATCCGGCGCCAGGCTTGTCCTCGACCCGGATCTCGAGGAGATGATACTCGGCGCGTGGCAGGGCATGACCATCGAGGAAGTGAAGAAACGTTTCCCGAGGTCGTATGCCGCCTGGAAGAAAGCCCCGTCGAAGGCGAGGATACCCGGATGGGAGGGCGTCCCGCGGTTCAATGCGAGGGTCAGGCGCGTATTCAAATCGATAATAGGCAGGGGCGAAGGCTCCGATATTTGCGTCGTTTCGCATTGGGGCGTCATAGCCGCGTATTTCGCGATAGTGATGAAAGCGGATTTTGACAGGTTCTTCAAATCGGTCAGGATAGATAACTGCAGCATCAACAAGATATCCTGCAAAAAAGGAAAGGCGATAATACAATGCATAAACGATACCCTGCATTTGTCATGATTGCCGTGTTGTTCGCTTGTGCGCATCTCTGTCACGCCCAGGAACCGGATGGAGCGGCCAAAGGAAGCGTCGTGAAGGTGACGGGACAAAAAGGCAGCTGGGCCCTTGAGGTCAACGGCAAGCCCTTTTACATAAAGGGTGTCGGCGTAGGGAATATGAAGGGCAAGTACGGAGAGGATTACCTCAAGATGGCGCAGGAGCTCGGTGCTAACGCGGTCCGCACATGGGGAACAGACCAGGGGACGCAGGAATATTTTGATACGGCCCAGAAATACGGGCTCATGGTGGACGCGGGCATCTGGTTGAATTTCGCGAATAACGACGGAAAGTATACATATATCGGCGATAACGACTTCAAGAAGAACAAAAAGAAAGAGATCGAAGATTACGTAAATAAGTTCAAGGGACACCCCGCGCTGCTTATGTGGAATGTCGGGAATGAGGCGATATTCTTCACGAAGGACGAGGAAGAGCGCGTCGAACTTTCCAAATTCCTCGAGGAGATGGTAAAACTGGTCCACCAGCTCGACCCGGCGCATCCGGTCATATACACATCCGCGGATACGACCGCGCTGCCGTATATCGTCAAATATGTCCCGAGCCTCGATATCTTCGGCATGAACATCTACGGGAGCGTCAGGATGTCGCACAGCAAGTGGGACAAGTCAGGGCTCAATATCCCTTATTGCGTGACGGAGTACGGCCCGCACGGCCCGTGGGACGCCAAGAAGGACGCGAACGGCGCGTCGCAGGACGAGCCCGACCAGGGCAAGGCGGCGCTATACAGGAACATGACCAACGACATAATAGGGTTCAAGGGATACGATCTCGGCGGGTTCGTCTTCCATCTCGGGGAGACGACCCAGGAGTCGATGACCTGGTGGAATATCAATTATAAGCTGTTCAAGCGCCCCGCGTTCTGGGAGGTCTATAAGATCTATACAGGCAGCAAGCCCTCAAACCTTCCTCCCCGGATCGTCACGTTGAAGCTTATCAAGACCAAGGGCATAGCGCCCGGCGAAAAGGTCGATATATTCGCGGAGGCTTCCGATAACGACAGCAACCCGCTCGATTACCAGTTCATGGTCTCGACGGCGCAGGAAGGCGTCCTGGAGTACTACGTCAACAAGGAAGTGGACGTGAAGATAGACTGCGAAAGCACGAGCTTCAAGATGACGGCCCCGCAGAAGAAGGGGCTGTACAGGCTGTATCTCATCGTGAACGACGGTTACGGCAATGTCGCTGTCGCTAACAGGTCGTTCAAAGTGGAATAATGATGGCCGATAAAAAAGAGGATATAAAAGACCTTTCGCTTCCCGCGCTCTATGCCAAGTTCAAGAGCCTTAACGAACCGGCATACAGGGCGGAACAGGTCTTCGAATGGATATATAAAAAGGGCGCGAAGTCTTTCGCGGACATGACGGACCTGCCTGCGAAGGTGCGCGATTACCTGTCGAATAAATACGAGATATCGGGCGTGAGACTGGCAAGCATGCAGATGTCCAAGTCGGACGGGACATGCAAATACCTGTTTGAGCTCCGGGACGGGGAGACGGTGGAGTCGGTCCTTATTCCCGCCAAGGACCCCGCAGGCGGTACAAGCCGCCAGACTGTCTGCCTTTCGTCGCAGGTCGGATGCGCGTACGGGTGTTATTTCTGCGCGAGCGGGCTCGCGGGCTTCAAGAGGGACCTCACCTGCGGGGAGATACTCGCCCAGGCGCTCGCGATACAGTCCGACTTGTCCCGCAAGGGCAAGAGGATAACGAATGTGGTGATGATGGGCACCGGCGAGCCGCTTTCCAATTACGATAACGTCATCAAGGCCGTGGAGATAATGAATTCGCCGCTCGGCCTCGGCATCGGGGCGAGGAAGATAACCGTATCGACGGCGGGGCATATCCCGGGTATCAGGAGATATATGCAGGAGAAGGAGCAGTTCGAACTTTCGGTCTCGCTGCACGCGGCGGACGACAAGACGCGCTCGAGGCTCATGCCCATTAATAACGTATACCTCCTTGATAAACTGATGTCCGTATGCCGGGAGTACACAAGGGAGAAGGGCAGGATAATAACATTCGAATATATCCTTATTAAGGATGTCAACTCCTCGACCACCGACGCCCAGAACCTCGTTAAATTGCTCAAGAATATGAACTGTAAGGTCAATTTGATCCCGTTCAACGCGGTCTCGGATTTCAAGTTCTCGCCCCCGTCCTTTAAGGAGGTCAAGGTTTTCCAGGATGTGCTGGAAAAAGGCGGCATCAACTCGACGATAAGGTCGCAGCGCGGCGCGGATATCGACGCGGCGTGCGGGCAATTGCGGTTACGCGAGGCGGGAAAAGGCAAATGACGGATATGAAGGATATTATTGCCGCAGCGGCGCTGGCGGTATGCCTGGCCCACGGGGCTTGTTTCTCCGAAGAAGGGAAGAAATGGGAGCCCTACTATTTCGGTTCCGCGACGCAGGGAGGCATCGTCTCGGAGAACGAGGAGGGCGTTTCGCTCTCGCTCGACAGGGCCGGCGCTTTCGGCATATATAACCCGAGCAAGTTCGGCGGGAATTTTGACGCGCAGGCCGAGATAAAATCGCAGGCGGGCGTGTGCGGCATCATACTTTTCAGGGATTTAGAAGGCAAACCGGATCCCGCTAATTTTGTGGGCATCGAACGCAAGGTCGACAAGCGGGGTGACAAGACCGTGAGGGTATTCGCGATAAGGGACGGGCAGGACCTTGTCCGGCAGAATTCTGAAGGTAATCCGCGGTTCGAATTCCTGCTCAATAACGCGTCCTTCGGTTACGACGCGCAGGCCTTCCGGATAATCAGGGACGAGAAGGCCGCGT
>JBAZFE010000114.1:0-4378 GCA_041653555.1 Candidatus Omnitrophota bacterium | reverse complement strand
CTTACGACTATGATATATTTCGAGAACAGCGCTAAAAACCTCTCGATGAGAATAATGACCGTTGCCTGCGATCTGCTGAAATAACTATCGAATATGTGGCCGTGGAAAGTGTGGATCCTGACCGGCACCCCCGCAAGTACCGCGGCCGCCCTGCCCAGGCCGCCCGCCTTGGCCGTATGGGTATGCACAATATCGGGCCTCTCCCTCATGATTATGCGCAGGATCTTGAAGAACGCCGCAAGATCCTTAAGGGGATCGATCCTCCTTGCCATCTCGGGTACGATCACGGGTTTTACGCCCTTCTCATCGGCAAGGTAACCCATCTCCTTGTCCCCGCCTTCTACGGAGCCGGAGACAAGCACGGACCTGAAGCGCCCGTCGTTAAGTTCTTTCGTCAGGAGTATTGTGTGTATCGCCGGCCCTCCGACATTGAGGCGGGCGATTATCCTGACGATCCCTATCCTGCCGTCACGCATGGTATATTCTTCTGAGGAACCGGCTATCCTTCCTTGCCGAGGCCCAATCTATCTTATTGAATGGCCCGGCAACAACCGATATGAACGATGCGAAAATACTGCGGGCGTAATTGCGCGTAATAAACCGTTCGAACGATGCGGCCGTATGGCTGAAATACCTGATGATGGCGCTTCCTCCGGCAAACGACGGATATTTCCCTTCACCTGCAACCCTTGCGATGAAACACCCGGATAATACCCTGGAGCCCGCCAAGACGGACTTCTTGAGCATAGAGGCGGCAATACTCCCGCGTAAAAACGAGACCGCCAGCTCCTCTAATAGGAGATACCTGCCGAACGCCCTGGCGCAGCAACTGACGAAGATGCTACCTTTTAACATCGGTTACCGTTCCCTGGACGTAATATAAGTCGGTGGTAAATATTATCGGGTTCCCTATCTTCATAACGCTCCCGCGGTATTTTATCGACCTGCTATCCTCGACGGTAAGCTCCAGGAGCACTTTTATATCGCGATGGTCAGGATCGGGTACAAATTGCAGCCTATCCTCCGTAACGCCCGTGGCGTTCATTGTAAGGACCCTCGACGGCTCATTGCTTATTATTTTGACAAGTTTCCCGAGAGTCCTTCCGGAGTCGTCCTGTTCCACATCACCCTCGGCCATGACCTTTGCAAGCTCGGGTATCACCCTGTCGAACCGGGCTTCAACGCGCACGACTATATCTTCCTTTATCACGACGGGGATCTTTGCATTGATCACCTTGTGCCCCATAAAATACATCGGGATGACCGAAAGTATAAGCACTATGACGAACAGATCAATGATGTTAATCTTCCCGAATATCCTTCCTTTTTCGTCGATCAGCATCAGCCTCTCCTCCTTTGTCAAATATAGCCCTTCCACCAGTAATATACTATACTGGCGTATTCATGTATGATCCCGTTCACCTGCCTGGCCGACGCGCCTATCCGGTGCCTGTAAAACATGCTGTCCGGGATCGGCGTGCAGGTTATCTTCAGGCCGCTACCGCTTTTCTTATACACGAGCGAGGCGCGCCTCATATGATAAGGCGAACTGACCAGGAGCGCCGACCTCCACCCGTTCCTGTCCATTATCTCACCGGTGTTCCTTACGAATTCATAGGTATAACCCGATTTGTTCTCCAGCGTTATGGCGCTTGCGGGCACGCCCATGGAAACCGCCAGCGCCTTCATGATATCGACTTCCTTGATCGTATACGTATAGCCCGATGAGAATATGAGGTGGCCGGCATATCCCCTCTTATAAAGTTCCACGGCATACTCCACCCTCTCCTCATAACCCTGCCCCTGCTTGCCGGATTCGCCCGTGCCGCCGGCAAATACGATGATCGCGTCCGCCTTCGCGGGCTGTTCGGATATCTTCAGCGGCTCGGCCGCATACCATATCAACGGGGTGTAAAATACCAGCAAATACGCCGCCAGCGCCGTCAAGAACAACGCTGTCGCCTTACGGCGGGCCTTGCGGTAAAAAGCTATGAGCTCTTCTTTCCAGACCATGCCGTTTTCGGACCGCCTTCTTTCGAGCGCGTCCGTCATGACTCCGCTCATCTTTTCTATCCGCGACGCCCAGCTGTTCTCCCTGGCTGCCGCTATGCGCCTTGCCACGGCCTCATCCGAATGCTCCCCTATCGACCTTTCGATAAGGCTGATAAACTCTTCTTTCCCGGATGCGACATTCGCTATATCGCCGTTCTCCCTGTTGAACCTTAGGACTTCTGGCAGCGCCGTCGAGACCACCGGCTTGCCCATCGAAAGGTATTCGTTGAGTTTCGTGGGATAGACGTTGGCCGTATAATCCGTAATAAGGTATGGTATCAGCGAGACAGAGAAATATTTCACGAGGTTCGGAAGTTCCGAATGTTTCTTCGCGCCTAAAAACCGTATATTCGGCACGAAAGAAAGCGACGAGATGTCGGTCTGCACCGGCCCGACGAATACAAAAGTGGTCCCGGGATACCTCTGGGCAGCCGCCTTGACCAGGTCCTGGTCTATCCACTTATGTATCCCGCCGACGTAGCCCGCTACCGGGCCTTTTATATCGCCGAACTCCGCGGGAGGCGACGTCGGCTTGACCCTCACTTTTTCAAAATTCTCTACATTCACCCCGAACGGAAATAAGTGGACGTTCCTGCTGTATTGCGCGCAGTGGTCATAGAGCGCCTTCGACGTCACGAAGACCAGGTCGGCGCTCGACATCAGGTCCCTCTCGTACGCCTTTATCTTTTTGGCGGAAGCTGAGCTGGCGGCAAAATTGTCGATACAATAATACACGACAAGCCTTTTATTTATATTCTCGATTATATCCTGTGCCGTCCCTGTCGGAAGGAATGTCCATATTATCGGGTCGGAGAAACGCACCGCCTTCATCCATCTCCCGATGACCGAGAGGAGTATATGCTTGTTTACCCACCTGGCAATCCTCGAATACGGGAACGGCAGCACAAGCGGAGAATATATGAACAGGTTCTCCGATTCCTTGCGTATGCCTTTCACGCCCTTGAAGTAGTCCCTGAACCTCTTGCCGAGCCTCGATATGTCCCTTATTCCCGGCGAACGAACCCCGGTATTCTCGATGAACAGTACCCTGTTGCCGTTCGCGGCGAACGAAGACATTATCTCCTGGTGGCCCTGCCAGATAAAATCCCAGTCTATGGATGATATGCAGATTATATCGTTATTTTTTATCATATATCAGTCACCGTATGCCTGTCGCTTATCGCCCTTCAGCCAGTGGAAGAGCCTCCTGACGGGCGATTGAATGGCGGCCCTTGAATCCTTCCACGATGCCGCGTTAACAGTATCACCTGCGGATGCAAGCTGCTTCATGAAGCCGGGATAGTCCTCGCTGCCGGACCCCGGAGAGGCCTTAACGGCTTTCCAGTCGCCGTTCCCGATCTGCTTAAGTATAGCAGGTTTCCCTTCCGAATTGATGAAATAAATCCCCTTATACGCGTCGAAGACCGTCCATCCTCCGTTAAGGTATACAAGCGAAAAGCACCGCGCTCTGCTCTTGCCGGGCAATGTCACCTTCACAAAAAAGGCGCCCAACCCTTCGCGGTTGCATAAGGTCGTGAATACATCCTGGCACTGGTCGTCCAGCCCGTATCCCCTGATGATGATATGCCACGCATGGTCGTCGACCACCGGGAGCGAGCCGGGGTTTTCCCTTATATTCTCCTTCGTCCATTTAAGTATTGCGACCGCCTTCCCGAAGCCGGATTTTTCCCCGGAGGTGATCCTGTCCGCCAGGACGCCGTAGTTATAATACCTGTCCATAAAATCAAGCGCCTTCAGGTAAAGGGGTATCCTTATCTCCCTTATCTCAAAATCCACCCCCTGCCTTGTTGTGACGGGAATGTTTAGCGCAAGGATGGCCGCCGCCGATGCCGCCAGAATGACCAACGCGCGGAATGCGGCCTTCTTCATGCCCTGCCGTCCATGAATTTCTTGTGCCACAACTCCAGGTTCAGGAGCGCCCATAGCTGGAACGTAAAGTCTTTCTTGCCGCTGACATGGTCCTCCACGAGGCCCTTCAGTGAGCCGGGCCGGAAATAACCCCTGCTGAGGCACGATTGCGACAGCAGCGTCTCGCGCATATAATCCTTCAATTCCCCCCTGAACCATTTTCCTACGGGAACACCGAACCCCATCTTGCGCCTATTCAATATATCCCCGGGAAGCAGCCCCGAGAACGCCTTCTTGAGGATATATTTTTTTTCGGCGCCGCGGATCTTATACGAGGCCGGCAGGCTCGCGGCAAATTCCATGACCTTATGGTCAAGGAACGGCGAACGCGCTTCGAGTGAATTCGCCATACTGGCTATATCGACCTTCACGAGGAGGTCGTTCGGAAGGTAAGCAT
>JBAZFE010000113.1:0-4387 GCA_041653555.1 Candidatus Omnitrophota bacterium | reverse complement strand
GCATACTCGAAGGAGCGCCTTGTCAGGGATATCAGGTCCCTTTACGAAGAAGCGCTCCTCAAGTAGGAATTGGCATGTTGCAAAATAACGCGAAATAAATTATAATAAAACCCTAAAAAAAGGAGTTGAAACGTGCATTATCTTATAACGGGAGGTTCCGGATTCATAGGTTCCCATCTCTCAGACAAGCTGTTATCCGAAGGGCACAAGGTGACCGTTCTTGATAACCTATCTACCGGGAAGATCGAGAACGTCAGGCACCTCGAGGGCAACGACAGGTTCAATCTTGTAGTCGGCACGATACTTAACGAAACCCTGGTAGATAAACTTGCCGAGCGCTGTGACGCGATATTCCACCTGGCAGCCGCCGTCGGTGTCGAGCTCATAGTGAACCATCCGCTTGAATCCCTCACGACGAACATAAAGGGAAGCGAGATAGTGCTCGAGATGGCCTACCGTTACCATAAGAAGGTCCTTATTACCTCCACCTCCGAGATATACGGGAAGAACACGCAGGGGCCCCTGACGGAAGACCAGGACAGGATACTGGGGTCGCCGTTAAAATCGCGCTGGAGCTATTCTACGGCAAAGGCCGTCGACGAGATACTCGCGTACGTCTACTGGAAGGAGAAGAAGGTCCCGACAACGATAGTCAGGTTGTTCAATACTGTCGGCCCGCGGCAATCCGGGATGTACGGCATGGTAGTCCCGAGGTTCGTTAGGCAGGCGGTAGAGGGCAAGGATATCACCGTCTACGGTTCCGGGAAGCAGTCGAGGTGTTTTCTCCACGTCAAGGACGTAGTGAGCACGCTGCCTAAACTGATCGAGAACCCCGGTTCATACGGCCAGGTATTCAATATAGGGAGCCAGGAAGAGGTCACGATTGAGGATCTCGCGCGCAAAGTGATCGAGATAACCAAGAGCAAGTCAAAGATCGTGAAGATCCCCTACGAGAAAGCGTATGAGGAAGGTTTTGAGGATATGGATAGAAGGATACCCGACACCACAAAGATACGCAACCTGGTCGGGTTTAAGCCTACGGCGGACCTGAAGGGCATAATCGAGGATGTTGTGAAATATACCAGGGAAAACAAGCAATAGTGAATTATTTTTACCTGTTCCTGACCGCATTCTCTTTGGCGTTCCTGGCCACCCCTGCGGTAAAGCTGCTGGCAACGCGGTTCGGCGTGGTCGCAAAGCCCAAGGAAGACAGGTGGCATAAAAAAGTCATACCGCTCATGGGCGGTATAGCGATCTACGCCGCGTTCATGGCGGCGTATTTTATTTTCATGCGCGGGAAGATCAACCCCGGGCTGGTAGTCGGCGGAACATCCATATTCCTTCTCGGCGTCATCGATGATGTCAAGGGGTTAAGCCCTCAGTCGAAGCTCGTCGGGCAGATCGTATGCGCATCGTTGGCCGTGATGTTCGGGGTAACGATAAAGGTCATACCCTTTGCCGCGCTGGCGGTGCCCTTGGCCATACTCTGGATGGTATGCATAACGAACTCCTTCAACCTGCTTGATAACATGGACGGCCTGTCCGCCGGGGTTACCGCGATAGCTTCTGCGACGCTGTTCGCCTGTTCGCTGGCCCTGCATAACTATGAGATCGCCGCCATATCGCTTATCCTGACGGGGGCGGCCCTCGGGTTCCTCCCGCATAATTTCTTCCCGGCAAAGATATTCATGGGTGACTGCGGCGCAATGTTCCTCGGTTTTACGCTGTCCGCGCTGGCGATAATGGGGACATGGAAACAGGCGTCGCACCTTTTCCTCGTCCTGCTTATACCCGTATTGGCGCTTGCGGTGCCGATATTCGATACGCTGTTCGTGGCAATTACGCGGACCATCGACGGACGGTCATTGGCAAAAGGCGGAAAGGACCACACGTCGCACAGGATGGTCTTTCTCGGATGGCAGGACCGTAAGGTCGTGACGGCCCTTTACATAGTATCGATGCTATTCGGCATCGCTGCGTACGTATCGCTGCATGTGAAGATATACGTGAGCGTCGTGATAATGTCGCTGCTTATAATGGTCATCTCCGTATTCGCCATATTCCTTAACCACTCGACGAGGCTTAAGCGGGCGGTAAAGGATACCGACCTGAGCGGCGTCTCATATTATAAGAACGAATCGGAACTCATCGAGGTGCTCATAAGGTATAAGAGGGTGATATTCGAGGTCATATGCGATTTCATCCTGATATGCATCGCGTACATGTCGAGCTACATAATGAGGTATGAGGGGATCATAGATTATTATAATTTCGGGCTCATAGCGAAATCCCTTCCGATAATAATAGTGATAAAGCTGCTTGCCTTCTCGGTATGCGGTGTGTACGGGAGCATATGGAGGTATATAGGGCTTAGCGAGCTGCTTAACATAGTGAAGGGCGTGCTTCTAGGATCCATAGCCTCGGTGGTTATCCTGGTTATAGCCTTCAGGTTCGAGGGCTTTTCAAGGATGATCTTCGTGCTTGACGCCATGGTGCTGTTGATCCTGATGTCTGCCGTCAGGATAGCCTTCAGGATATTCAGGGAGCAGATATTCGTATCGTTCGAAGGCAGCGGCAGGAGGATACTGATCTTCGGTGCGGGAGACGCGGGAGACGCGTTCCTGCGCGAGATCAGGAAGAACAAGTCGCTGAACTACCGGCCGGTCGGTTTTATCGACGATGACCATTCAAAATACGGCAGGAGGATACAGGGCATATCGGTCGTCGGGGTCAGGTCGGATATCCCGAGGATCGTAGAGGAAAAGAACATAGACGAGATAATACTGGCGATCCCGTCCGCCGACAGGAAGACCAAAGACGATATAGAGGCGATATGCAGGGAGAGCGGCGTAGAATACCACCAGATAAGCGGGATATACCTTAAGTGAGCGGCCGTGACGGCAGGATATGCTCGGGCTGCGATAAGTTCATAGAATACCTGCTTTATACGATCTTCTTTTTCATATCCTCCTCAAAGAGCGTGCTGGAAGTGTTCGCCACGATCGCCATCCTGTTATGGTTCGTGAAGAAGTCGTATGAGCTCAAGGAACGCATAATGGCCAAGGCGGCATCGTACCGTCCCGGACCGCCCAGGTTAAAGTCCGCCGCAGCGTTCATATCCATGGCCGTCGTTACCTCGGTCATGGTCTACCTGACGATCTTGGTGACGATCGGGGTAGTCTCGAAGCATGTGGAGCCCGGCTATAACCTGTTAGCGCCTGCCGCGTTCATCCCGATCGTATTCGCGGCCGCGATCCTGCTGTCGATGTTCTATATTATCATATCGTCCGTGGCCAATTCCTTCGACCTGGACCTGGACCTCAAATGGGCTTCCGTGGGATACCTTCTCATGAGCATAGTCACCGCAAGCATAACCACTTCAAATATCACGATAAGCTCGGGCACGCTGATGTTCAAGACGATGGAATACTTCCTCCTGTTCCTGGTCATAACCGACGTGATAAATACTAAGGAGAAGATGGTGAGGTCCGCGATGGCCTTCGTCTTCCCGTCATTCATCGTCGGGCTCGACGGATTGTACCAGTATTTTTCCGGCTACGACCTGTTCAGGCATTTCCCGCTTTTCGAGAGGATAAAGGTCACGGCCACATTCAAGTTCTCTAACAGCGCGGGCACTTTTTTCGCGACGGTCCTGCCGCTGCCGTTATCGCTTTTCATGATGAATGCGGTCCGCGGGAAGAAGAGGATATTCCTTGCGGCAGCGATCTTGGCGATATTCGCCAGCCTGATGCTCACTCAGGCGAGGGCCGCGTGGCTGGGGTTCGCGTTCGCATTCATTTTCCTGTGCGTCGTTTCCGGGAAGAAGAAGTTCTACGCGCTGTTGGCCGTACTATTGCTTGTGGTAGCGCTGCTGGGCGTTGCCGGCCCGCAGTCATTGAGAAGCCAGATAGGATCGCTGGTCAACATAGGAAAGGACGCGTCGAGCAGGGACAGGATGATAATCTGGGAGACCGGATGGAGGATGTTCCTCGACAGGCCGATATTCGGCCACGGCCTCGGCACGTTCATGAACGTATTCGAAAGATACAGGCCGGCGGGATACGGAGAGATCGTGTATGCGCATAACTGCCTGCTGCAGGTCGCGGCAGAGACGGGATTAGCCGGGGTCCTCGTAACGCTCTGGATCGCGGCCGGGATGTTCATATCCGGGCTTAAGAGATATTTCCGCGAAAAGGATGTGTTGGTAAAGGCCGTATCCATCGGTTTCCTTGGCGGCCTGCTGGCCACGCTCGTGAACAGCCTTTTTGACACTAACCTATATTCCCTTCCGCTTGCGGTCCTGTTCTGGTCTGTCGCGGGGCTGTCGGTAACCAAGATACATTACGAACAGCCTGAAAATTGAGCCCAAAGAATATTGCCATGATAA
>JBAZFE010000112.1:0-4398 GCA_041653555.1 Candidatus Omnitrophota bacterium | reverse complement strand
CCTCTCAAAGCCGTCGTCGACGACCTGAGCGCGCAGATAAGGGACGGCCGCATGCTCTCCGAATCGATGTCGAAATACCCGCGCATATTCAACGGGCTCTACATAAGCATGATAAAGGCGGGCGAGAAGGGCGGCGCGCTCGATGAGGTGCTCTACCGGCTCGCTGACTACCGCGAGAAAGAGGACGAGCTCAGGCGCAAGATACAGGCGGCTGCCGCGTATCCGGTCTTCGTGATGGTCGTCGGCGTGATCTCGGTATTCGTGATGCTGACGTTCTTCCTGCCGAAACTTATGGGCATATTCAGCGACATGTCGCAGCTGCCGCTGCCTACGCGGATGCTCAAGCAGGCCAGCGATTTCATGTCGGCGAATTGGGCCTGGTTCATCATAGGATCCATTTTCGTCATCGCGGTATTCTTCAGGTCGAAGCCCGGCGGCAAGAGGAAGATGCTCTTCGATGCCGTGAAACTGAACATACCTTTCGTGAGGAGGTTCGTGAAGAACGTCGAGATCGCGAGGTTTTCGAGGACGCTCGGCCTGCTATTCAAGAACGGCATCTCCGTCCACGAGAGCCTGCAGCTCGCGACGGATACCCTCGATAACGGGCTTCTCAGGGCCCAGCTCGGGACCGCGCGCGACGAGCTGCTGAACAAGGGGCAGACGCTCTCCGCGAGCCTCAAGAAGATAAATATGTTCCCGGTCTTCGCGGTGAACATGATAGCCGTAGGCGAGGAAGGCGGCAAGCTCGAGGAATCGCTAGCGGAGATAGCCAACGTATATGAAAAGGAAGTCGAACAATCGATAAAAATAATGACCGCACTGCTCGAACCGGTGCTGATACTCGCGGTCGGCGCGGTCGTCGGGTTCATAGTTTTCGCGATGCTCCTTCCGATCTTCAGTATCGGATTGGGCGCAAAATAGGGAGGATGAAATGAGGAGAGGTTTCACGCTGATCGAGATAATGATAGTGGTAGTTATTATCGCGGCGCTCGCTTCGATGGTAGTGCCGCGGCTGACGGGCCGCACCGAACAGGCGAGGGCGTCCATAGCCGAGGCGGATGTCGGCTCCAATATCGCGACGGGCCTCAAGCTTTACGAGCTCGATAACGGCAATTACCCGACGACGGAACAGGGCCTCAACGCCCTGTTCTCCAAGCCGTCATCGAACCCGGCGCCGGGCAATTGGAACGGACCGTACCTTGAAAAGAAACCCGTCGACCCGTGGAAAGGCCAGTACCAGTATAAGTGCCCCGGCGGCCACAACGCGTCGGGCTACGATCTCTGGTCCAACGGCAAGGACGGCATCGAGGGGACCGCGGACGATGTCAATAACTGGAAATAGGGGTTTCACCCTCGTAGAGGTCCTTGTCGCGGTGGTCATATTCGCCGCCGGCATAATCGCGGTCAGCAGGGCGTACGTGACGTCGGTAGGCGCGCTCGGGATAGGGCGTGACAGTACGCAGGCGCTCTGCCTGCTGAAGCAGAAGATGTCGGAGCTCGAGTTTTCCTCAATAGAGAACGACGGGCTCGCGGCAGGCGTATCGTCCGGCGCTTTCGATGGAGATAACGCGGCCTACGAGTGGAATTGCGAGGTGAAGATCGCCTCATCCGAACTTAACGAGCTCGACGTCGAGGTCCACAAAACCGGAGGCCAAAGGCAATTTAAACTGGCGACATATGTCGATAAAAAGAAATAGCGGGTTTACCGCGGTAGAGCTGCTCGTGGCAGCCTGCATATTTTCCATGATGGCTTTCGCCGTCTATTCGGTCCTGTCCGTGGGCCTGGGCGCGTATAAACGCATCAAGAACTTCGCGGGATCGCAGACCGACGCGCTCCTCGCGCTGGAGAAGGTCGAAAGGGATATAAGCAGCACTTTTTCGATCAGCGGCATCGAGTTCACGGGAGGCGCCTCGAGCGTAAGTTTCCCGGACACCGCCGCGGCGTCAGGCCCGGTAGTCAGGGTGACGTATTGCCTCGACGCGGACACCGGCAACCTCATTAGGAAAGAGCAGTCTTATGCGGGCGCAATATCGAGGTCGGAGAGCGAAGGGATTACGTCGGTGGACCTCTCACCGCTCCAAGAGCTGAAGTTCACCTACTGTTATTATGACGAGGGCAAGGAAACATGCGAGTGGAAAGAGGAGTGGTCGGGCCTCGAACCTCCGATAGCGGTCAAGGTGGAAGCGGCATTTGATTCCGGCGGGAAGACTGTGAGGGTGAAAAGGATTGTGCTCATACCGGTTTCGCTGTAAGGGAAGCATACTGATAATTGTGCTCTGGACGCTCTTTATCCTGGGCGCCCTCGCGATAGCCATAAATTCATACGTATGGCCCCAGCTGAATTTCGCCGGGAAGTTCAGGGACAGGACCAAGGCGCTATACGCGGCGAAGGCCGGCGCGAAGGCCGTCATAGCGCAGGTGGTCCAGGACAAGGATAAGAGCTTTGATTCACTGAAGGACCCGTGGTACAGCGCGGAGACTTTCAGGGACGTGCCTATCGGTGATTCGTTCCTCGGCGTTTCCGTAAAGGACGAGGAGAGGAAGATAAATATCAATAAGGCGCCGCAGGCGGTATTGAAGGGCATATTCGCTGTTTCCGCGGACCTGTCCGCGGACGATCCCGTTTTGGCGGAGATATCCGCCTCGATAATCGACTGGAGGGACGCGGACGACAAACAGCTTGAAAACGGCGCCGAAACAGGATACTATGCAGGTCTGAAGCCCGCGTATCCGTGCAAGAACGCGGATTTCCAGGTGCTGGATGAGCTGTTGCAGGTGCGGGGCATGACGCAGCAGATCTTCGACGCGTCAAAAGAGTACCTTACGGTATACGGTATCGGCGCAGTGAACATAAATACCTGCGGTACGCAGGTGTTGCGCGGACTCGGCGCAAGCGAGGATCTCGCGAAAAAGATCGCCGCATACCGAAAAGGTCTTGACGGCGAAGAAGGCACCGAAGATGACAAAGTGTTCGACAGCGTATCCGGCGTAGTCACGGCGCTGAGCAAGTCCGGCGGTTTCTCGTCGCAGGAGCTTTCCCAGGCAGCGGCCCTGGTCGCCGCCGGTTCGATGACCGTGCGTTCGGATAATTTTACCGGCAGGTCCGACGGGGAGTCCGGCAATAAGACCTACGGCATAACGTTCACGTTCAACCGTAACGATGTAATAAAACGATGGAGATCCGATTGAGCAGCGTAACCTTCAAGAAGCCCGTGACGGTCATAGAGATCGGCAACGATTGGCTCAAGATCGCCGAGAACTCGCCGTCCGCGCCGGGCAGGGTCATCTCGAAGGTGAACCTCACGAAGCTCGCGCAGATAAACGAGCCGGTTGCTTCAGCCCTCTCGCGCATATTCAGGGAGAACAACCTAAACAGGCAGGGCGTCGTCACGTACCTTCCGCGCAATCTCGTGACCGTCAGGGTCCTCGAGTTCCCGTCCACCGATCCCAAAGAGATAAACGATATGGTGAGCCTGCAGGTCACGAAGCAGACGCCGTATTCGAAAGACGAGATATATTCTTCGCATAAGGTAGTCTCCTCCGACAGGGAAGGCTATACGAAGGTCATGCTCGTGATAGCCCGCCGGAGCCTCGTGAGCGAACGCGTCGACACGCTCTTAAACGCGGGCTTGACGGTCGAGAGGGTCGGCGTCAGCACCGAGGGCGTCTTCAACTGGTTCTGCGTGGCATATCCGAACGAGTTGACCGCGGACGTGCAGCGCTCGGTCGTGGTGCTCGATGTCGATTCGAACTATTCCGATTTCATGGTCGTCCGCAAGGAAGGGCCGGTCTTCACCAGGAGCATCCTTGTAGGCGCGAACCAGCTCATGGAGGAGCTCGATAAGTGGCAGGATAAGTTCGTCGAGGAGGTCAGGCATTCGATAGACCTCTACCAGGGCGAGCAGAGGGGCGCGAAGGTGGTGAAGGTGATGCTTAGCGGCGCAGGCAAGAACGTCAGGGACCTAAGCGGGACGCTCGGCGCCAAGCTGGGCGTCATGGTCGAGAACGCGGTCCCTGTAAAGAATATGCGCATTAAGGACGGCATGAACGTGCTGCAGGACCCGAACCTCAATTTCGTATCCGTCTCGGCGCTCTTCGGCATCGCGGTCAGGCATAAGGAACTCGACCTCGACATGACGCCGCATGACCTGCGCATCCAGAGGAAGACGGAGGAGAAGAGGAAGCAGCTTATGGTCATGGGCGTGCTCGCGACGTCCATAGTAATGCTGATCTCGCTCATATTGCTGACCTCGATATACAGCAAGAACGCCTACCTGAAACAGCTGAAGGACAGGATCGCCAAGATCGAGCCCGAGTCAAAAGACGTCGAGCAGATGAGGAACAGGATAAACCTCGTCGCGAACAGGCTCGACGCGAAGGGCACGACGATCAACCTG
>JBAZFE010000111.1:0-4445 GCA_041653555.1 Candidatus Omnitrophota bacterium | reverse complement strand
CAAACTGGATCGGCGGCGATGGGGCCATAGAGCCGGCCTAGCTTGTTAGGGCTATGATAGGCGTCGCCGCTGAATATGACGGTCCTTGGACGGATGCCTTTCATATTGAGTCGGGCGCTCTTTTTCCTTTTCCGATAACAGGCCTCGTGAGCATCGGTAGCCTTTTCAATATAGGTCCTGGTCCGGCCACTTATGAACGGGGCGATAACGCCGATTATGTTTACCAATATGGCAACTACAACGGCGATAACGATTATCGTCCCGAGGTTGTCCATTATGAAATCCGTATTGCTCACCTTCTCTTATTGCCCTTGAAGGCCCGGGCGAGGCCTGCTCCCTGTCTCTTAGCGTAATTCGTTATAGTGTCCGGGAGGCGATTGATTACGCCGAAGATACCCAGGACTAGGAGGACCATTGAAACGAACGGCAGGAGGTCGAGGACCAGAAAATCAAATATCCATACCGCTATGGCGAGAAAATCCATTACCATAACCTCCTTTTGAACTTCTTAGCGCCTTTAAGGGTATCCTCGGCCTCGCCTGCCAGGTCGGAGGCCTGCGCTGCGGCCTTTTGTAGGTCTCCCTCTGCCAGTCTCCAGGCGATCCCCCATAGCTTTAACTGCGCGTATATGGGAATAAAGAAGAGACCGAGGGCGACGGCGATTATCAGGAGGCCCAGGAGGATCGGCAGATAATCGTTTATGGCGTCTACTACCCAGGTGATAGCATCATATAACGCCTCGCCGACGCTCCAAAGGAACTCGCCGACGTCTATCAGGACGTCCCAGATAGCGTCGAGGGGATTAGACAGCCATCCCGGGATATTGCCGTTGATGAGCGTCCCACCTCTATTCAGGTCGGCGGCTATCATTACGGCGCCAGCGCCTCCTATGAGAAATCCGATAGGGGCTCCGATCCCGGTAGCTATTAGGGCACCACCAATAACGACGGCGATCGCTCCGATAATGGTACCGTAATAATTGGCCTGCTGATTTACTACCTCTTCTACGATCGGAGGCCAGTCGGCCGGGTTAAGTGATGGCTGGATGACCTCCCCGATGGATAGCTGATAGGAGGACCAGGGGCGAGCGTAGACGGTATGCGATACGCCGTCTATGGTCACTGACGCCCGGTTATAGTTCATATCCGTTAACAGGACGCCGGACGGGGAATCGACGAAAATCCAGTTGACCCTTTCGGCCGCGTTCACGGTCACATTGACCCGGACCGATTGAGGATGACTAGCCACGCCGGACGAAGGGCAGGCCAGTATGTAGTCGGTCCACGCGGTATTATCGTCGGTCCATATTGGAGTATAGGACGTTGTCATTACTGTCACGGTGGCGTTAAGGGTCCCGTCCTCGGTTCCGAAGGGAATCATAACGACGTGATACGGGCTCCCGGAGTAAATTCCGATAGATACCTGAAACGATAGAGTATCGCCTGCCTCCATGTAGAATGATTTTGCCCATACCCCGTTTCCGAGGCCGGTTATCATATCAAAACTGATACCTGGGTCGACGCCGAAGAGGGATCGCTCTTGTATATCGGTGTCCGGCGCCGGGAGCGTATATTGTCCGATCCTGGTCTCCGTAATATTATCGTTGGCGATGTCCTGGCCGGATAAGTACATCTTGAAACGTTCGTCCTGCTCATATATGGCGGTCCAGGCGAAAACGTAGCTTATGCCGGAGTAGATAGGAGCGAAGACCCTGGTATAAGTACGTTCATCGGCGGTCCATGAATCGGACCCTCCTGTTATCGAGGTATCGGTCATATCTATATCGGCGCCAGCGATCTGATAAACGTCGCCGGTTATGGGGGCATACTCATTGGCTAATAGGCCGATGTCCCAATCCTCGCCGGTCATGGCATAAATACGAAGTCTCATTTCGTCCACGCCCTCTGAGGATATGGGGGAGCGTATGATTAGGCAGCTAACCCCGTTCATTATCTGCGAAGAGTTAAAACGTACCTCGCTGGCGACGTGGAATCGGTTAAAGGCGGTCGCTACAGTATCGAAGGCAAAAAGAGATTCCTGCGTACTCGCGCCTATCCAGATACCCTGAGGGGCAGGGTCCCAGGTATCAGGGTTAGTAATGGCCGATTCTTCGGCCACGTTGACAACCTCTGAATATTCGTCGGCGTGCTCCGATGCTATCTGTAGATTTATGGTGTTGGTCGCGGCCTCTATTCCATCGGCGGCCGTGGTTATTCCTGGGGCTATCATCATAACGGCGAGCGTTAGAGCGACAAATTGTAGAATTTTAGTTGCGTACATTATTATTCCTCTTGATTTCAATAACTACCTTCCGGCCTTCTAATTCCTCGATAACGAACCCGGCCGGAGGGGTTAAAACGAGGTCCCTCATTCTAAGGACGGCTGACGTATGGTGTAGGGGCGGGTCCCATAACCTCGAAAATTGAATAGAGGTTACGCGGATCGGCGACCCGTTGACCTGGGCTAGAAGCTTACGAATTTCTAGGTCGGCCATCGTCCTCTACCCCGCGAAGGATCTCACGGATCGCGGTCAATACTTTAGCCCTCCTGCCTCGGGCATACCCCATAAGGTAGCCAATAGGGTATAGTAGGAGGATAATCAGGATCGCTAGGACGGTCCACGCTATCATTCCTTTTCCCTCCGGGAGAGCTCGCGGAGGACCCAACGAAGGCGAAGGTCCTTAGGTATCTCTCGAGGACAGTCTCTAGCTACCTCGCCGACCGTTTGATACCAGTCAACCGGGTCCGATTCTAGGGAGATATCGAAGAGCAAATTAAGAGCCTCCTGATCCTCGGAGGGAAAACATAAACGGCGCTCTTCGATTTTGTCCCATACGTTTTTTCCTAAGGTACGTTCGTAACTAGCCCGGTATGCGATACGGTAGGAGTCGAGGCGATCCCTTACGCTCTCGGATATGCTCATATCTCCCCCTGCAGCTCGGGGCATACCTCGAATAGGTGAGCCCTCGCGACCTCTGCGGTCGGCAGGCAGGCGAGAGCTCCGGCGAGGTCCTTGTTCATGCTCTCGGCGGTCAGTCCGTGGTATTCGAGCAATTTTTGATAGACAGGGAGGGCCTCTTCTTTAGTCATACCTGACCGTTGAAGTATGGTCATACAACCGAGGACCATACCGCGTTTTTCCCTAGCGTTGTCCGATCTCGTACCTATCACCTAATGAGGCCCTGACCGCTGGACGGGAGTAGGAATAGCGGCAGGGTCTCGCAATAGGATTATCTTCTATGAATAAAAAATAGAAAGGAACTATTAGTTCCGTATATTTTTATATATGTCTTGTAGCGGAGATTACTACTTTTACCTATTCCTCCCAGGTCTATTCAGGGCCTCCGTTATTGACTGGCCTATCGGTACCCCGTTCAATACCTTACGTTGTAGCAGGACGTTATAATTCGCTCTCGGAATTTTTACCTGTACTAACACCATACCGTCGTTTTTCATCGTACTCCCTTCTTTTTTCGTTCGTTTACTCTACCTTTTTTTATAGTGAGGGTGAAAACTAGAGTCCGAGGACTCGCAGGCCTCGCATATCGTCGAGCCTTGATTCTCGCAATTAGAGCACGAGCGCCCCTCTAGGATCTCGTAGGGCCTCGCGGAGGGTCTAAAAAGGAGGTCTATTCGCGCAGGCACTTTTTCCCCCCTTTTGTATTTAAAGGGGAGAGCCCCCTCCTTTTCACGCAACCTCTAAGAGTAGCCTCCGAGACCCTAAGAAATCCTGCGATCTTACGATTTGATATTCCCTCGGTCTTTAGTCGGTCATACTCGGACCAATTTATATCGACCCTCGGGCGCCCGACGTGAACTCCGGCCGCCTTCGCCCGTTCCATACCGTCATGGATTCTTTCGATAGTTAGCTCTCGCTCGAACTCTGCGAGAGCTCCTAATAATTGGACCATTAATCTTCCGGTCGCGCTGCCGGTCTCAATGTTTTGGTCCGTACATACTAGACGGATTTTCCATCTGTCCAAATCTTCAATAGTCGTTAATAGGTTAGCTAGGGATCGCGTTATTCTGTCGAGCCTAACGCATAAGATGATATCGAGCTCATGGAGTCTCGCTTTTTTCATTAATTCTGCCAATCTCGGCCGGTTGGGATCGGCGCCGGAGGCTCTATCAACATATTCTCCGATTATTTCCCAATCCATAGCCTGCGCGTATCTTCGGAGTTTTCTTAATTGGGTCTCGGGGTCCTGTTTTGCGTGCTCTTCCCCGTTAGCGAGGTATGTTTTATCTGATTCAATGGTCGAGACCCTAGCGTATAGAGCAACCTTCATAACCTGAACCTCCCCGAATTGTCGCCTTTCGCTGGAATAAAGAGGACCACTTTTATACTAATCTTATTTTTATGTCCGTCCTCCCCGATATATTTCGCCTTTTTGCATAAAGTAGGACAGATAGTCTCAATCCTCCGACGCATTAGAAAGCGGACA
>JBAZFE010000110.1:0-4450 GCA_041653555.1 Candidatus Omnitrophota bacterium | reverse complement strand
CAATATCCTTTTCTATGAACGCCTTCAACTGCGGGTTCAGGTACATATATGAGGCCGCGAGCAGCACCGCCCCGAGCATGCAGAATATTATCGTCAGCTTCCAGTGGAGCTTAATCCTCATCGTCTTCCCTGAATTGGTATCCGAGCCCCCTCACGGTCCTTATCGCGTCGCCGGGCTTACCCAGCTTCTCGCGCAGCCTTTTTATGTGGGTGTCGATGGTGCGCGTGTCCACATCGGCGGCGATATCCCAGACGTCGGTCAGCAGCTGCTCCCGCGATTGGACGCGCCCGCTGCGCTCCATAAGCGTCGCAAGCAGCTTGAATTCCATGGGGGTGAGTTCCACGCCTTTTTTCCCGGCAGTCACTTTATGCGCGGCTGAATCCAGCACAATACCCCCCGCCTTCAATACTTCCTTAACGGCGGCCGGCGCGCTTCCGCGCCGCAGTATCGCTTTTACCCTCAAGGTGAGCTCGCGCGGGCTGAACGGCTTGACGATATAGTCATCCGCGCCCAGCTCGAGGCCGACGATCCTGTCGACCTCTTCGCCCTTCGCGGTAAGCATTATTATCGGGATATTTTTCAGTTTAGGGTCCTGTTTGATACGGCGGCAGACTTCGAAACCGTCCATCTTCGGGAGCATTATATCGAGTATCACGAGGTCCGCGGAGAACCTCTTCAGGTGTTCGAGGGCATCCTCGCCGTTCGGGACGGCAAAAGCGTCGCAGCCCTCCTTCTCAAGATTGAACTTGATGAGCTTGGAGATGTTCCTGTCGTCTTCAACGATCAGTATATTTTTGTTCGGCATTTCTTTGCCACATGAAGCAGGCCGGAGATCTTGCGGGTTATTCCGCAAGGGCCCGCTTTCCTTAGTTCTGAGCGTGAGGAAGACCCGCCGAGGACCGCCACTACTTTTACCCCGGCATTGTGTCCGGCGTGGACATCGACCGTCATGTCGCCCACGTAGAGCGCCTCCCCTTTCGCGACGCGCAGCTTCTTCAATATCTTCGGTATCAAAAAGGGTCTCGGCTTGTTCTCGCTCTTGTCCCTGGCGCATTCGACCGCGTCAAAATATTTCAGCAGGTCCAGGTGCTTAAGCAGGATCATGCTGTAACGGGGCGGCCTGTTACTGGCTATCGCTAGCTTATAGCCCTTCCTCTTGAGGCCCCGCAGCAGCTGCCTCGCGCCCGGTATGACTTTTGAATACCTGAGGAGGGCCTTTTCGTGGTGCTTGCGATAGAGCTTCAAGCCCTCGTCAGAATCTTTCTTCTCTACGAAGCAATCGACGAAATTCCTGTCGCCGTGGCCGACCATCCGCTTCACTACGGACATCTTCGCCTTCGGATACCCGAGCTTCTTGAGCGTATAGTTGATGCTCTTCTCTATCGCGCCGTAGGCATCGACTATCGTGCCGTCTATATCGAATATCACAAGTTTAAATAACAATTGAGAATATCTTCTGTTTTGAGGTGCGGCCCGTCACCAGCGTTATGTTAGATTTCGCGGTATCGAAATGCTTGGAGAGGGCCTTTATGACCGCTTCGTTCGCCTTGCCGTCTGTCGGCTTGGCCTTGACCCATACCGCGTAATTCGCGTCATCGATCTTTTCGACCTTCTCCCTGCCGGAGCCGGCCTTGACCTTTACGCCTATCTTCAATTATTTTATCTTCCAGATGTAGTTGCCCGCCGCGTCTATTACCTCTATCGGCGTTCCCAAGGGAGCGTCTTCCTGCAGGCGCTTTGCATATAGCTTCTCTACGTCCTCTAACGAGGCGCCGTTCTTCTGCGATATCGACCTATATATGAGCAGCCTGTCCGCGTTCTCGGCGCTGACCAGCTGGTTGGGCGCCTTCGGCGACCTCGCCTCGACCATGCCCATCCTGTTCTCTCCTATATGGCCTTCTCCCTCATGCATCACAAGCTCCGCTCTCCTGTCCCTGCGTCCTATCGCCGCCGCCTCGACATCCGCCGGGATAGCTTCCTCAGCGTAAGCGTCGGTGAAAAAGAGGTCCAGTTTCGAGCCGTCCTTCGGTTTCGGGGCGCTCTTGCCTGAGACAATGTCCTCGATAGTATCGATATCCTTCTCGACATGCTGGTAGACGTCTAAGCGCATCGTTATGTCGACCTTTATCGGGTCCTTCGGCGCCTTGACCTGCACCGACGCGCAACCCACCCCTAAAAACGCCAAAAATACCGCTGTCGCCGCCAATATCCTGCTCTTCATGTGCTCCTCCTTTAAAATTCGTGTACCGCTATTGTCAAATCCCTCTTGCCCTTCGGCCCATCCAGCTTAAGGTGCAGCAATATGGCATCCTTTTCCTTCGAGACAGATAATGTCCCCTTTGTATAATTATAGAGCTTAAAGCTGTCCCTTATCATCTCGACCGGCTGTTTCGACTGCTTCGCCAGCGTATTGATGAACTCCTCATCCTTTATGATTATAGTGCCCCCGAGCTCATCGGAGGTGAATTCGCCCTTTATCGCGTCGAGCCTCATGTCTTTCCCGCTCAGGGATATATCGCCGCTCATGGAGCCGCTGATATCCACTTTTTCAGAGGCTCCGAGGCTCTTCGCCAGGAGGCCGAGGTTGACACTGTTCAGCTTCATGACGGCGTTGTACGATATCTCCTTCTTTATAGACGCGTCCGCGCGGATGACCGCGTTGAGATCGACATCTGCGGTGTGTATATCAAGCACGAGGTCGTTTATCTCGAGCGAGTCGACTATGAAGAGCGCGCCCGCCCCCGCCTCCGGAAGCCGGACGAGTTCCTTTAACTTGCCCTTCGGGGATTTTATGTAGATGCTGCAGCTATCCAGGGATATCTTCGGTATCGTCCTGTTGAATAACGTGAACGGGGTGAACCGGATATCCAGCTCCTTTACCCTGTATCTGTTGGTATCGCCCTTGCTTATATCTATATCGCTGAACGAGATCAGGTCTACGCTCTTTATCTCGGCATTCCCGACCGTCACCTTATATCCGGGGAAAGAGCCCTTAAGCTGGTTTAGCGCGGCCCCGAGTATAAGCGACTTCCCTGCGATGCCCAATATCAGCAGTGCGGCAAGGATGCAGGCGAATATTATATATTCCTTCTTCACAGCACTTCCTCGATAAGCGTATAGATATACCAGCTCGCGGAGCCTGTAAGGTAAAAGTAGAGCCCGCGGCCCTCGTTATTGAAATATTCCGGTATCATCGGGTAGATCTGCGGCCTGTCACTCGTCGCCATCTTGTATATCGAATCGAGGACCTCTTTGCCCTCTTTCTCGAAGCCCCTCTTGTAGAGGGCGTTCGCGAGCATTACGACCATATGGTTGAAGAACGCGCCGTTCTCCTTGTCGCCGTAGGCGAACCCGAACGCGCGGCCCAGCTCCATATAGAGCGACTTGAAATCGGTGCCGAGGCGGAAACCCCCGAGCCTGCGGTCCTTCAGGTGCTTCTTTATCGACGACCACGTCTTCACAACCTGCTCGTCCGTGGCCCCGCCGCTCATTATCGCGAATACCTGCGATTGCAGCTTCATCCTTACGCCGCCCTTCGTCCGTCCTTCGACGCGGCGGCCCCTGTTATCATAATATCCGTTGAAGAAACCCGCGGACGGGAGCCATTCCTTCTCGCCGAGCCACGCGAACATATGGTCCGCTTTCCTGCGCAGGTCTTTTATCAGGCCGGCTATATCGATCTCGACCTTCTGTCCGCTTATCTCCTTTACCGACTCCATGTATTCATCGAGCCGTTTCTGTTTCTGCCTGTAATCGTTATAATCTACCGGCGTGCTCATGCTGTCGAGCAGCGGGAGGAGTTCGACGAGGACCTTCACCTTTTCATGTTTCTCGTTCATCTTCCCGAGGATCGAGCATATGTCCCAGAGGTTATGCGCGTACATGAAGCTGAACGTCACGCTCTCGCCCCTGTCCGATGCCATATCGAGCCCGTCATTCCAGTCGGCGTTCTCGAGGCGGATCGCGTTATGCTCGCCGACGTTAAAGAACTGCACGAGGTTCTGGATCAGCAGGTGCTCGAGCACGCTTCCCTTGTATATCTTCCCGGAACTGTCGCGCTGGATAAAATCGGCCTGGCTGAAGGCCTTGTCTATCTCCTTCGCGCGCTTAAGCTGGTGGTCGCGGAAATATTCGGCCTCCTTAAGCATGAAACCCGCATCGCCGGCCTTCTGGACGTAAAGACGGGTGGTCAGGTACGGCCAGATACCGTGGTCCATCCACACGCGGCTTATCCTGTTGCGGTCGGCGATGAACCTGCCGTCCTTCGTGATTATCGTCGCGTTCGAGCCGTCGAGCCGCACGCCCTTGAAGCTGTGGAATATAAAATCTTTCGCCTTCTTCGGCTCGGTCAGCAAAAGCGTCAGCGCGTCCTGCCAGATATCGCGCCAGCCGCGCCCTCCCTTGCCGTAATCGAAATGCGGGAGGAACGAGCAGCCGAATAATTTTCGC
>JBAZFE010000109.1:0-4471 GCA_041653555.1 Candidatus Omnitrophota bacterium | reverse complement strand
GCGCAGCCGAAGTATTTATCGCAGCACGAGAAGAGCTCAGCGGTATCGAGGTTACCGCACGCGGAGATCACTACATTGCGCGAGTTATAATATTTATTCTTGTATCCGCAGATGTCATCGCGCGTCATGGAGGTCACGGTTTCCAACGTTCCGGCAAGGTTCCTTCCGAGCGCCTGCTCCGGCCAGAGCAGCTCCATCAGCAGGTCGTGGACATGATGGTTAGGCAGGTCAACATAAAGCTTTATCTCTTCTTTTATGACATGCCGCTCTTTCTTCATATCCCCGGGGGAGAACCTGGCCTTGAATACCATATCGGAAAGGACATCAAGCGCGTTCTCCATGTCCCTGTTTAAGACCTTCACGAGGTAGCAGGTAAATTCCTCGGAGGTGAAACCGTTCATCGCGCCGCCGCGGCCCTCGATCTGCTGCTTTATATCCTCGGCGGAACGCTTCTTTGTCCCCTTGAAAAGCAAGTGTTCGATGAAATGGGATACGCCGGATATCTTCTTGGGCTCATAGCGCCCGCCTACGCCAAGCCAAACTCCGATCGCGAGCGAGTCCCTGTCCGGCAGGCTCCTCGCGGAGCAGCGCGTCCCGTTATTAAGCGTGCTAAGTTCGTACATTATTTTTCAGCCTCTCGAGATACGATTCAAGTATGAGCTGCGCAGCGACCTTGTCGATCACGTTCTTCCTCTTCCTGCGCGATACGTCCGATGATATCAGGAACTTCTCGCTCTCCTTCGTGGATAAGCGTTCGTCGTATGTGGCCACCGGGATGCCGGCGGAGGCCTTAAGCAGTTCCACGAATTCCGCGACCTTGTCGGCGCTCTTTCCTTTAGTGCCGTCCATGTTGATGGGCATGCCAACAACTATCGATTCCGCGCCGTATTCGGAGATTATGGCATTTATCGCCTTCAGGTCTTCCTCTATAGTCTTTCTCTCTATTACGGTCACTCCCTGCGCGATGATTCCGAGCGGGTCGCTTACAGCGACGCCTATCCTTTTTTCTCCAAAATCCAGGCCAAGCACTCGCATTAGAGGTACTTTTTCAGCTCCTTATCTTCCTTCATCATGGAGATCAATTTCTTTACGTCCTGCGCCAAGTCCCTGCGGCAGACGAGGACGCAATCTCCGTCGCGGACAACTATGACGTTATCAACCCCGATGGTCCCTATCACGCCCTGCGCCGAGACGATCACCGAGCTTTTCGTCTCTATCGCCTTGTGAGATCCGATCGAGAAATTGCCGTTCGAATCGGTAGAGAGATGCCTTGCCAGCGAATCCCACGAACCGAGGTCATCCCAATAAAATTTCCCTTCAACCGCGAATATCCTCTTCTCTTTTTCAAGGACACCGTAATCTATCGATATCTCTTCCAGGTTAGGATAAACCTGTTTAAGCTTGCTGTTAAAGCTGGTCCGCCCGATGCTCGGCTCGAGAAGCTGCAGCCCGAGATAAAGCCTCGGCAGGTTCTCCTTTATCGCGTCGAGTATGCTCGTTGCCCTCCAGATGAACATGCCGCTGTTCCAGTAATATCTCTTCTCCCTCAGGAACCTGACGGCGTTCTGCAGGCTCGGTTTTTCCACAAATGCCATTACCCTGTGGACCACCGCCTTAAGGCCGGGACCCTTTATCCTGAACTGGCCGCTTGTGTCTATCCGAAGATAACCGTATCCCGTAGCGGGAAAGGTCGGCTTTACGCCTATTGTGACAAGGCCATTGGACGCCTCCGCGACCTGCACTCCCGTAAGCAGCGCGTCGATGAACCTGTCCTTGTCCCTGATGAGGTGGTCCGAGGGCAGCACGATCATAGTCGCGAGCGGATCGCGCTTCTTAATTATCATGGCGGCAAGCCCGCATGCGGCCGCCGTATTCCTCGCGGCCGGTTCTGCGACGATATTCTTTATTGACGGAAGGTCCGCCTTTATAGATCCGAGCTGCTCTTTGTTCGTTATGACGTAGATCCTGTCATTCGGCACGATAGTGCCGATGCGGGAGACGGTCTCTTGGATCAGCGACCGTTTTCCCATAAGCTTCAGGGTCTGCTTCGGCGTCTTGATCCTGCTCTTAGGCCAGAATCTCTCTCCCCTGCCTCCGGCGATTATAACGGCATAGATATTCTTTTTAATGGGCCGCCTCCGTGAGTTTTTGCACATAGTCTCCTACGTTCCCGATAAACCGCTTTTTGGCGGAGTTCTTCTCTATCTCCTTGACTATGGCGGAACCGACTATAGCTCCGTCGGCCGCGTAACATATCTGCCTGACCTGTGCCGGGTTCGATACGCCGAAACCTACGCATACAGGCAGTTTCGAATGCCTCTTAATAAGCCTGACCCTCGATGCGAGTTCCCTTGGGAGGGATGACCTGGCGCCGGTTATCCCGGTCAATGATACGTAATAGATGAATCCCCTGGAATATTTCGAGATCAGCTTGATCCTCTTCGCTGTGCTTGTCGGGCTCAGCAGGAAGATCGTGGCGAAACCCTTTGCTCTCGCAGCGCTGACAAGCTCGCCGGATTCTTCCGGCGGCAGGTCAGGTATGATCGCGCCGTCCACGCCGTTTTTTGCGCAGTCAGAGATGAATTTACTGATCCCGTATTTCAGGATCGGGTTATAGTAACCCATAAGGACTATGGGTATCTCCGTCTTATTCCGTAATTCTCCGACGGCGGAGATCACATCCTTCAGCTTCGTGCCCCTTTTCAGCGCCCTCTCGGACGATATCTGTATCGTCGGGCCGTCCGCGACCGGGTCGGAGAACGGGATCCCCAGCTCGATTATATCCACTCCGCGCGCCTCGAACTCGATCACGAGCTTCTTCGTGTTCTGCAGCCCGTAGTCGCCCGCCGTAAAAAAGGCGACAAGCGCCTTCCGTCCGAGTTTTTTGAGTTCCGCGAATTTTTTATCTATCCTGTTCATCTTTTTCCGATAATATGCGCGATACCATATCGACGTCCTTGTCGCCTCTTCCTGAAAGGCATACGACCACAAGGTCGCTCTTCTTAAGCTTCCGGGATACCTTTGCCAGGTACGCGACCGCATGGGAAGATTCCAAGGCGGGTATTATGCCCTCAGTCTCCGACAATAGCCGGAAAGCGTCTAACGCTTCGCCGTCGGTAACGGAGAAATATTTTGCGCGTCCAGTATCCTTGAAAAAAGAATGTTCCGGGCCGACTCCCGGGTAATCAAGCCCCGCCGATATGGAATGGGCGATCTTTACCTGGCCGGCCTTATCCTGGAGCAGGTAGCTCTTGCTTCCGTGGAGTACGCCGATCTCGCCTCTTTCCAGGGTGGCCGCGTGCATTCCGGTCGAGAGGCCTTTTCCCGCCGCCTCTACTCCGATAAACCTGACCTTCCTGTCACGCAGGAACGGGTAGAATAAACCCATTGAGTTAGATCCGCCTCCGACGCACGCCACCAGGTAGTCGGGCAGCCTTCCTTCGCTTTTCATTATCTGGCGTTTCGCCTCGGTGCCTATCACTGATTGGAAATCCCTTACCATCATAGGGAAAGGATGCGGGCCGGCCACCGAACCTATGCAATAATGCGTCGTCATTACGTTCGTGACCCAGTCCCTCATCGTTTCGTTCATCGCGTCCTTTAGGGTCCTGCTTCCGCTCTTTACCGGATTGACCTTGGCGCCGAGCAATTTCATCCTGAAGACGTTCAGCGACTGGCGCTGCACATCCTCCTCGCCCATGAATACTTCGCACTCAAGGCCGAAGAGCGCCGCTACTGTTGCCGTTGCGACTCCGTGCTGGCCGGCTCCCGTCTCGGCGATTATGCGCTTCTTGCCCATCCTCACGGTAAGCAGGCCCTGGCCCAGCGTATTGTTTATCTTGTGGGAACCCGTATGCAGGAGGTCTTCTCTTTTGAGGTATATTTTAGGGCCCTTAAGGGCTTTCGTAAGCCGCGCGGCATAATAAAGGTTGCTTGGCCTTCCGGCGTACTCCTCCAGATAATACCGGAGCTGCTCGGAGAATTTCCTGTCATTTTTTGCGGCCTTATAAGCGCCCTCAAGCTCCTCGAGCGCTGTCATGAGCGTCTCCGGGACGTATTTCCCTCCGAAGACGCCAAAATGGCCTTTTCTGTCAGGCAGTTTCACGTCATAACCCCTTTATTTTGATTGAATAAAATAGAAGTTTATCACAGAGTAGAGGCTTAGTCAATTCATATTACTGGCGGGCGGTATCCTGCGGAAGCTATTTTAAGATTTTTATATCGGAATTCTCGCGTGTCTTGCTTTGCAGCTTAAGGCGCTCATCAATAAGGAGCTGTATCTGCTCGCTCATGGTCGAGGGCTTTACCTGCATCGAAGGGTCATCCTTAAACCTGAGGGCCAGCGAAAGCTTCAGGTCCTTGTCGAATATCGGCTCTCCGTTGACGGTGGCGATGACCTTGCCGCCCGAGACTGCGGAAGCCGGCTTTTCAGCCGGCCTCCCGCAACCAATTATCATGAGCGCAAATATTA
>JBAZFE010000108.1:0-4520 GCA_041653555.1 Candidatus Omnitrophota bacterium | reverse complement strand
GCTCTCGATACTCGCCGACACCTCGAGCGGCATCGAGCCGATCTTCGCGATATCGTATTACCGCGAGGTCATGGACAAGACGAAGCTGGTCGAGACGAACAGGCTCTTTGAGGAGACCGCCAGGGCGCGCGGGTTCTATTCCGAAGATCTTATGAAGAAGATCGCCGAGAAGGGAAGCCTGCACGATATAGACGAGGTCCCCGAGGACGTAAAGAGGATATTCGTCACCGCGCACGACATAACGCCGATATGGCATATAAGGATGCAGGCTGCCTTCCAGAAATATACCGACAATGCCGTGTCGAAGACTGTGAACTTCGCGAACAACGCCACGCCGGACGGCGTGCGTGAGGTCTACCTGCTTGCGTATAAGATGGATTGCAAGGGTGTTACTATCTACCGCGACGGCAGCCGCGAGGAGCAGGTCCTTTATATAGCGCATTCGAAAGAGAAACCTGGCGCCGAACATAGTGAGGCGCATGCCGAGGGAACCGAGGCGCCGGTCTTGCAGAGACAGGAAGAGAAGGCGAGGACATCGCCGCGCCCGAGGCCCGAGGTCATAAGGGGAACTACAACGAAGATCCTGACCGGCTGCGGCAACCTTTATATCACGATAAATGAGGATGAGAACGGGATGCCGTTCGAGGTCTTTACGTCTATGGGCAAGGCCGGCGGCTGCGCTTCGAGCCAGCTCGAAGCTATCGGAAGGCTCGTGTCGCTGGCACTGCGCTGCGGGCTCGATACGCATTCTATAATAGAGCAGCTCAACGGGATAAGGTGCCCGAACCCGTCGTGGGAGAAGGGCGGCAGGATATTCTCGTGCGCCGATGCGCTCGCGAAGGTGATCGAGAGGCGGTTATTGAACAACAAGAAGCCCGCCGAGGACGCTGCCGTTACGGAGCTCAAGGCCGAGGAGGCAACGGCGCAAAAGACGAAGACCGGCGTCAAGAACAAGCTCGGCAACGTCGTGGGCGTATGCCCCGATTGCGGCGGAGCGCTGCAGCATGTCGAAGGATGCATGGTCTGCAAGGGATGCGGTTATTCCAAGTGCGGTTAAATGATTAAATCCGACCGTTGGATCAAAAAGATGGCCCTCGAGGCCAAGATGATCGAGCCGTTCCTCGACCACCAGGTCTCGGAGGGCCATATAAGTTTCGGGCTCTCGAGCTTCGGCTACGATATTCGCGTCCATGACGAATACAAGGTATTCGTCGGAACCGGAAGCCCCGTGATCGATCCCAAGAACATCGACCCGCACGCGTTCATAGATTTCAAGGGCAAGGAATGCGTGATACCTCCGAACTCGTTCGTGCTCGCGCGGTCCTTCGAATATTTCAGGATGCCCGAGAAGGTCATCGCGATCTGCTTCGGGAAATCCACATACTGCCGCTGCGGGATAGTGGCCAACATAAGCCCGCTCGAACCCACCTGGGAGGGCTTCCTGACGATGGCGATATCGAACACGACCCCGCATCCGGCGAAGATATATTCTCACGAGGGGATAGCCCAGCTCCTGTTCTACGAGGGAGAAGAGGCCCCCGAAGTGACATACAGGGACAGGAAAGGGAAATACCAGGCGCAGAAGGGCATAGTCCTGCCGAAGGTAAGCCCTTAGAGGGTACCGGACCGTGAAATACATCCTGCCAGCCCGCGATTTCAACCTCGAACACACATTGGAGTGCGGCCAGGCGTTCAGATGGGAGTGCCTGGGCGGCTGTTATTCCGGAGTGATCGGCGCCGCGTTGGTAAAAGTGTCCCATTCGCGCGGAAAACTTCTCGTCGAATCGAGCGCGCCTGCCGGGAAAGAAAAGCTCGCGGAATATTTCGGCCTCAATGAAGACCTTCCTTCGATATACAGGCATATAGGCAGGGACCCCGCCGTAAAAAAGGCCATAAAGAAATTCCGCGGCCTGCGCATACTCAACCAGGACCGCTGGGAGTGCCTCGCCTCGTTCATACTCTCGTCATATACGAACATCCCGCGCATAAAGAAGATGATAGCCGGCCTGTCGCGGAAGTTCGGCAAACGCGTCGCGCTCGGAGATACCGAAAATTTTACTTTTCCTGCGGCTGCCGCCATAGCGAAGGCCGATATAAGGACGCTCAAGGCGCTCGGGCTCGGTTTCAGGGCCGCATACATAAAGGAGACCGCATCAAGGATAGCCGCGAAAGAATTTGACTTGGATGCGGTCGGGGATCTAAACTATGAGCAGGCGAAGGAGGCGCTCGTCTCCCTGAAAGGGGTGGGCGGGAAGGTCGCCGATTGCGTATTGCTCTTTTCTTTCAAAAAGTATGAGGCATTCCCCGTGGATGTGTGGATCAAGAGGGGGATCGAAAAGTTGTATCTTGGCGGGAAGGCGGTAAGCCCGGAAGAGGCCGCCGGTTTCGCGCGCGAACGGTTCGGGCCGTATGCGGGATACGCGCAGGAATATTTATATCATTACCTTAGGCATGAAAGGGGGAGGGGATGATCGGCGAGTACAGGAGAAAGACCAACATCGGCATATGTTCCGGCATAGTCGCGCAGTTCCTGGGTTATTTTATTACTTTTTCCCATATAGGGATAGTGATGTGGATAGGCGCGCTCCTGGCATGGGGAGGTTTCCTCCTCGTAATATGGGGCCTTTTTAATTACGCGAAGGGCAAGGGTTACAGCGGGATATGGGGCCTGCTCGGGCTGTTGAGCGTATTCGGGCTCGCGATCCTCGCATTTTTCCCCGATAAGAAAAAAGGAATATAGGATGCGTAATACCGCAGCGGTATCTTTCCTGGCTGCTTTAATACTGGCATACTGCGCGTTATGCGCGGCGGAAGTGCTCGATAAAGACCTGAAGATAGGAGATACCGTGTACCCGAAAGGGACGCAGGTGGGTTATTATAAATCGGGCAAGCTCTACTGGGCACAGCCGAAGAGGCCGCTTACGATCAACGGCCTGAAATGCGCGGCCAATTATAACGTGATATTTTACCCGTCCGGAAAGATAAAGCAGATCCGCCTTGCGTCATCGGCCGTTATCGACGGGAGAAGGTGCGCGGCCAATTATTTGACCGAGTTGTACGAGTCGGGAAAGCTCAAGGTATGCCCGCTTGCCGAACCGGCCGTGATCGACGGCATAAAACTCAATAACAGGGATTTCGCGTTCTTTTCTGAGGACGGCAGGCTTGCCGGGATGATGATACACCAGCCGGTCACGATAAAGGGCAAGAAGTACATGCCGAATTGCGAGATCTATCTCGATGATAAGGGGAATGTCACCGAGGAGAAGAAGCTAGCCGACGGCGTCCATTATTATTGAAACCTTCCCGTGGCGTCCTGAAGCTTCCTGATAAATCCTTTATATAGCAGGTCCGTTTCGATCCCGAGCGCCTTTGCCTTGTCCACGTCATCCCAGGCCTTGTCATATTCTTCCATATCGTAATATACGCGCGCGCGGTTGAAGTAGGCGTCCTTATACCCGGGATCTATGCCTATCGCCGCCGTGAAATCGGATATCGCTTCGGCATACATCTGTTTATAGGCGAAGGATATCCCGCGCCCGTAATACGCCGCCGCATATTTCGGGTCTATCCGTAACGTCTGGGTGAAATCCATTATAGAGAGGTCGTATTCACCCTTGTACCTGTAGGCGAACCCGCGCAGGTAGTAAGCTCCCGAGCATTTGGGTTCTATGGCGAGCATCTCGTTGCACTTTTCGATCGCCTTGTCGTATTCGTTATTGACGAGGAACCTGCTTGCCTGCGTCAAGAGCTTCACGACTTTGTTATCCGGGGCGGCCTGGGCGGGCAGATTGCAAAATACCGCGGTAACAAGCAGGAAAAACACCAAAAAGAGCTTAATATTCCGGTTCATCATGGTCTCCGTTTTTGTTTCGTTGATTATAGCATATCATAAGTGCGCCGGATAGAAATTTATTGCGAAATCTGGAAAAAGTGCTTGACAAAAAATCTAGTTATGTTATAAATAGAGTCAAGCAGGAAATGAAGTTGGATCGAAAAACCTGAAAGGAGGGGTAAGATGGGTGATGGACAGCAGGCAGTACAGATTATCCTCGATACCTGGAGCCAGGTATGGGGTAATCTAGCGGAGTATCTGTCTAAGATAATCGTCGCGTTGATCGTATTCATAATCGGCATCATTGTTGCGAAGGTTATCGAGAAGCTTATCGTGCAGGTCCTTAAGGTTGCCCGTTTTGACGTCTTATCTGAAAAGGCGGGGATCGCCAGCATACTCGCCAAGGGTGAGATCAAGCATACCCTTTCCGAGCTCATAGGCATTGCTTTCTATTGGCTTATGGCGCTGGTAGTGGTGATCATAACGCTGAACCTTGTAAGCCCCAACCCGGAAGTGATGGCAGGAAGCTTCCTCGATGAGGCGGTCAAGTACGCGGGAAGGGTAATACTGTCGATATTTGTCCTGGTCCTGGGCCTTTTCTTTGCCGCCCTGATCGGTTCCGTGGTAAGGACGACGGCTTCGAACGCCGGTGTCGCTACCGCGAAGAACCTCGGCCAGATAGCGCAGG
>JBAZFE010000107.1:0-4571 GCA_041653555.1 Candidatus Omnitrophota bacterium | reverse complement strand
CGCGCTTAAACGCCTCGAGCATCTTTGTCCTCGGCAAGCCCAGTCCCTGCTTCATCAATGGGATGCCGATATCGGCAAAGTAACCCGCCGTCTCCTCGTACACGTCATCCATGAACCTGTAGCTCGTGAAGAGCACGAAGGCCCTTCCCTCCGTCCTCGTGACGTATTCCTTCACCTTCTTCACGACCTCTTCCTTATATCTAATATAATCGTTAGGGTCGGGCATCTTTCTCGGGATGAAAATCTTGACGTTCTTCTCGTAGTCGAAAGGCGAGCCGAGCAGTTTCTCGGAAGGCTTCCTTATTCCGAGCCGTGACCTTATGAACTCGAAATTCCCTTCCGTGGATAACGTCGCGCTCGTCAATACGACCGTGTTTATCTTTGTGAAGAGCATCTCCTTCAAAGAGGACGCAATATTTACGGGAGCGCAGTCAAGCGCGATCCTCCTGAAACGCCTGCCGGATGCTTCCGCCCAATAGACATAATCGCCCATCTTCTGCTCCATGAAGCCTGAAAGCGTGCCCAGCAACCCCTCGACCCTCGTCATGTAATATTTAAGGTCGATCTCCTCCTCCTTCGACCTGCAGCCCTTGGCCCTGTCCTTGAGCCTGCGATGGAGGTCTTCGAGCGATAATGAGAGGTTATCCTCTACAAAATCCGGGCCCCTGACCCGGCGCACGGAATCCTTACCGAGCCAATCGGAAACCTCGTCAAAAAATATCTCCGAGGCTTTCCTGACTTCCGCGACAGCATCCTTCAGCCCCGATTCCTTTATTGAGGTCAGGAACCCCTTCCTCTTGGACGGGTTGTAGAGCGAATCCATAAGGTACTTGACCCGGTAATTGGATATCTCGGACCCCAGATGCTCCGTCGCGACGTCCTCTATCGTATGGGCCTCGTCAAATACGGCGCACGAGTAATCGGGGAGCAGCGCCCATTCGGATTGGCGCAATGCGAGGTCGGAAAAGAAGAGATGGTGATTGACCACGAGCAGGTCGGCTTCCTGTATGTCCTTCCGCGCCTTCATCAGGAAACACGCGTCCCTGTTCGTGCATTTCTTGCCCATGCAGGTATCGTGTTCGCAGCAGACCCTCTCCCATACCTTCCGGTCGGGCTCAGCCTCAAAATCCGCCAGGGAACCGTCCGTAGTGACCTTTGACCATGATAGTATCTCCTGCAGGCTCCCCGCTTCCTCCTTTGATTCCAGGAGGTCGGTCTTCGATGACAGGACCCTGTCCATCCTCCTTAGGCAGAGATAGTTTGATCTTCCCTTCACGAGGCAATATTTGAAATCAAAAGGCAGGATGCCCGACAGCAGCGGAATATCCTTCTTGACCATCTGTTCCTGGAGGCTTATCGTGTTCGTGGAGATCACGGCCTTCTTTTTTGAGGATACCGCGAAATCTATGGCGGGGACAAGATACGCAAATGATTTTCCTACGCCGGTGCCTGCCTCGACTATCAGGTGTGATTTTTGCCGTATCGCGTCTTCGACCGATCCGGCCATCTCGGCCTGTTGCGGGCGAAACTCGTAATCCTTGAATAACCCGGCAAGGACCCCTTTTTTGCCGAAGAAATCCGCGCAGTCCATCTATCTGGGCTTAATGGCAAGCTCCTCAAGGCGCGCTATTCTGCGCTCGATCGGAGGGTGAGTGCTGAAAAATGAAAGGAAACCGCCCCCCGTGAGGGGGTTCACGATGAACATATGCGCGGTTACCGGGTTTGCCTTCATCGGCATCTGGCGCGAGTAGTTATGCATCTTCCTCAGGGCGTTTGCCAGTGAGAGCGGCCTGCCGGAGATATCCGCCCCCGAATCATCGGCCATATATTCACGCGAACGGGATATCGCCAGCTGTATAAGAGTCGCCGCGATGGGGGCGACTATTACGATGACGAGCGCGGAGACAGCGCTGCTGCCGTTCCTGTCGTCATCCGCCCTGCCGCCGAATATCATAGCCCATCTTGCCATGTCCGATAACATGTAGATCGCGCCTGCCACCGTCGCTACCAGGGTCATGATCAGCGTATCCCTGTTCTTGACATGCGAAAGCTCATGCGCGATGACGCCTTCCAGCTCATCGTCCGAGAGCAGCTTCATGATGCCTTCGGTGACGGCGACCGCGGCATGCGAGGGATCCCTTCCGGTAGCGAACGCGTTGGGCGTCCCCGTAGGTATGACGTATACTTTCGGCATCGGCAGGCCCGCCTTGGTCGATAAATTGGAGACGGCGACCAGCAGCTTCGGGTATTCCTCGCGCTTTACCTCTTTCGCGCGGTACATCGATAAGACTATCTTGTCTGAGAACCAGTAGGCCACGAAGTTCATCGCGAGCGCGATCGCGAAAGCGACTATCATGCCCTGCCTTCCGCCAACCATCCCGCCTATGAACATAAGCAGCAGCGTAAGGAGCGTAAGAAAAAAAACGGTTTTAATAACGTTCATATTGAGGTTGCCTCCCCCCTAGAGGTTCTTGATCTCGGATACTTCTTTGTCTATCAGGTGCGCGACTTCGGATATTTCCTTGATGGAATTATCGACGGCCTTCTTGAAATATATGGCGCCCGGATGCCTTTCCCCGAGCTCCACGAGCCTCGCGCCCATATCGATAAGCGCGAGGTACATCTTCTTAAGCTCCTGGGCATCCTTGTAGTTCCTGAACTTGCGGTTAAGGAACTTCGTCAGGTCCTTCTTGTCCTCCGGATCGATCTTCGTGAATTTCACGCCGATGCCGGGATAATACGTCGGGTTCAGGTCTTTATCGGCGATCCACGCAACCTTCCCCGATACGAGCACCGGATGCGAAACCGTCGGCAGCGTGAATTCCAGGTCCATATCCATGCCGATCCGGAATTTTTTGTCCGTCTTGAGGAAGAGGCCGTGCCGCCCGAAGTTCTTCGATCTGAACATATAAGCGTTGCCGCTGGATGATTTATCTTTCTTCCTGTGCCACTTCACTTCTACGTCAAGCGCCAGACGGCGGTGCAATCTTTTGTTGGAACCCATTGTCAGCCCTCTCCTAAGATGCCCTCTTTGCCTTTTTTATGAATTCCCTCATAAGCTTCGCGTCTTTCTTTCCGGGGGATGATTCAACCCCGCTCGATACGTCGACAGCATATAGGCCTGTCTTCTTGATCGCTTCCGATACGTTGCCGGGATTAAGCCCTCCGGATAATATGACCGGCCTTCCAAGTTTCCTGGCAGCCGCCGGGGCAATGCTCCAGTCGAATTTCAAGCCCGTACCGCCCGCTTTGCCCGCCTTGTATGTATCAAGCAGGAAGGCGTCTACATCATAACCCGAAAACCCGGAAATACCGCTCTTTCCGCCTACTCTTATTACTTTGACTATTTTATAATATTTCTTAAGTACTTTGCAATAGTTTCTATTCTCTGCGCCATGGAGCTGGATGCAGTCAAGCCGGCACTTTTCCGCGATACTGCGCACTTTTTTGATACTCTCATCTACAAAAACCCCTACAAGCGATATGTATGGCGGCAGCTGCGCAGCTATCTTCCTGACCGTAGCTATATCGGTTCGCCTCGGGCCTTTCGCGAAGACAAAACCCAGCGCGTCGGCACCGAGCCGGCAGGCGGTTTCGGCGTCCTTCAAGTTCGTGATACCGCAGATCTTTACCCTTACCAACCCATCACCCTTTTTACTTCCGCCGTGATATCGTCGGACTCCATGAAAGCCGTACCTATAAGGACAGCCTTGATGCCTGATGACGCAAGCGCCCGGATATCCTCGGGGTCCCTTATGCCGCTCTCCGAGATGACTATCTTACCCTCAGGGACCTTAAGGATCAATTCCCTGGTGACCTGCAGGTCGACTTCCAGCGTCCTTAGGTTCCTGTTGTTGATCCCTATTATCTCGGCGTCGATGCCCAGCGCCTTCTCGAGGTCGCGCTCGTCATGAACCTCGACGACCGTATCCATTCCGAGGGACTTCGCTTCATGGAACAGCGCCTTAAGCATTCCCCTGTCGATCGCGGTCGCTATGAGAAGGATCGCGTCGGCTCCCGCGACTGCCGATTCGTATATCTGGTACTCTGATATTATGAAATCTTTCCTCATGACCGGAAGGCTCACCGCATCGCGGACTTCCCTCAGGTTATCCATGCTTCCCTGGAAAAATTTATCCTCCGTAACGACCGAAAGCGCCGCGGCCCCGGCGTTCTTGTATAGCTTCGCTATGCCCGCGGGGTCGAAGTCGTGCCTTATCACACCGTGCGACGGGGACGCTTTCTTTACCTCAGCGATGAGGTTTATCCTGTTCTTCTTTGATATGGCAGACTTGAATCCCCTGTTCTTTACGGGCTTAGCCTGTTTTTCCAATTCATCAAGCGGAAGCACCTCCTCGGCGCGTTCCAACCTGTGCTTCTTATGCTCGATTATCTCCTGCAGGGTTATCATCTGTTCGTTGCCTCCTTGAGCTGCTCAAGTTTCTTAAGCCCCTCTCCGGATTCTATCGATTCCCCGGCGATCTCGATCCCTTCCTTGATGCTTTTCGCCCCGTCCGCAGCATATATTGCGCAGCCCGCATTCATTATGACTATATCGCGTTGAGGCCCTT
>JBAZFE010000106.1:0-4589 GCA_041653555.1 Candidatus Omnitrophota bacterium | reverse complement strand
TCCCTCTCAACGACCAGCTCGGCGCTGAACTGTGAAAACGGCCTTCCGGTATCATCCGCGATATTGATCCCGCCCGCGAGAGAGATCATCTCGCTTATAAATGATCCTTTTCCCGCGGCAATTATCGGGTCGCTCCAGATCTCAAAATAAACCTTCGGCCTGAGCGACGCGTCTATCCTGTCAGTCTTTTTTCTTAAAGAATCGAGCGAGCGCCTCATATCGCCGACAAGTTCGGAGGCTTCCTTCTCCTTCCCGCAGGCCCTGCCTATCTCCCCGATCGACCTGAACAATCCCTCAAAGTCCTTGGGTTCCACCAACATGACCTTCAAGCCGAGCCTCCTCATCTTCTCAACCGCCTGCGCCTGTTCCAGCCCGGTTGCAAGCACGATATCCGGCTTCAGCATTACTATCTTTTCTATATTTGGGTCGCTGAATGTGCCGACCTTCTCCTTTTTTGTGACGGAAGGAGGATAATCGCATAAGGTCGTCACTCCCGCTAGGTTCTCCTCAAGCCCCAACGCGCACGCGATCTCCGTAGTGCTCGGAGTTATCGATACGATGCGCACCCCCCTGTCGGCATATGCCGAGACCGCAAGAAGGACCGCCAATGATGCGAGGATGAGCCTTTTCATATAAGGACGACCGCTATCGCGAGCACAATCACCTCTATAACCTCGCCGACCGCACCTATCGTATCGCCGGTAAGCCCGCCGATCTTTTTCATGAAATAATGATTGCATGCCAGGAAGACCGCGGCCGCGACCGGCATCAATATGAGCACGTTAAGCCTGAAGATAAAGGCCAAGATGACGAGGAGCGTCAGGGCCGCCATGACAGCCCCGCCGCGCTTCACTTTACCGATAAACCTTTTCCCGAGTCCGTCGCCCTCCCTCGCGTATGGATAGAATACCGAGGCCGCGACATAAGAACCCCTGCTGAGGACCGACATCGCCACCAGCGACACCTCGACCGTACCCTTGGGGAGGCTTATCAAAAGCGCATACTTCGACAGGAAGAGCAGGACCACTGCCGCCAGGCCTAAAGCGCCGGGCCTGCCTTCGCGCATTATCTCAAGCATCCTTTTTTTATCCGCGCCGCTCGCGATACCGTCGACCGTGTCGATAAATCCGTCGATGTGCAATCCTCCCGAGACCAGCGCGCTTAAAGCCGTCACAAACGCGCAGACGACGGGAAGCGGGAAGAGGTAGCTCAACGCGGCATAGGAGAACGCGAGGACGGCTCCTACGATAAGCCCGACGGCCGGAAACCACGCGATCGATGACGAAAGATCCTCGTCGGAGACGGCTGCCTTTAACCTGACCGGCAGTATCGTGAGGAACTGCAGGGCGACCAGGAATCCCTTCATGTGTTCTCCGAGACGCCCGCCTCGCCGAAGGTGGCCATCCCGTTCATCAGTTTTATCGCTGCCTCCGCTACGCTTATCCCGAGCGCGGCTCCCGTGCCTTCTCCGAGCCTCATATCGAGGTTCAGCAGGGGCTTCTTTCCGATGTGCCTCAAGACTGCCGCATGCCCGGCTTCGACCGACTGGTGTGACATTATAAGATAATCCTTAACATTTCCGCAGAGCGCGCAGGCTATCATGGCGCCGCACGAAGATATGAAACCGTCGACGACGACAGGCACCCTCTTTGAAGCGGCTGACAATATGATCCCCGCTATCCCCCCTATCTCGAAACCGCCTACTTTTGCAAGCACATCGACAGGGTCCGAGGGATCAGGCCTGTTCAATGCGACGGAACGCCTTATGACCTCCACCTTCTTCGAATACGACTCGTCATCCAGCCCGGTGCCCCTGCCCGTGACCAGGCCCGCGTCAAGCCCTGTCATGACCGAGGCTATGGCGCTCGATGAAGCGGTATTCCCTATGCCCATCTCCCCGACGCCGGCTATCCCTATCTTACCGGTGTTATAGGCCGCATCGAACACTTCCATGCCCGCGGCTATGGAATCGTATGCCTGCCCGTGCGTCATCGCGGGGCCTTTCGAGAAATTACGCGTGCCGCGCGCTATCTTCTTATTTATGAAATTCGCTTTGCCTGACGATATGTCGCCTATGATGCCCATATCGACGACTATTACTTCCGCCCCGGCATGCGACGCGAGAACGTTTATCGCGGCGCCGCCGCGAAGGAAATTATATACCATCTGCGCGGTCACTTCCTGCGGAAAAGCGCTGACGCCTTCCTCGCAGACGCCGTGGTCTGCCGCAAGCGTAAATATGACCTTCCTTCCGAGGGAAGGCCTTTCCGAGCCGGTTATGGCGGATATGGACGCAGCAACCTCTTCCAGGCGTCCGAGGCTCCCCTTGGGTTTCGTTAACCCGTCAAGCCGCGCCTGCGCCCTTTGCAGGGCCGGCTCATCAAGCGGGGCGATGGATCCCGCGATCCTCTCGATCTTTACTTTATGTAGAGAGGTATTCCCGACACCAGTAGACATACTTTTTCGGCCTCCTTTGCCGCCATTGAATTCGCTATACCCTGCAGGTCCCTGAATCTCCGGCCGAGCGCCGTATCCGGGACTATGCCGGAGCCGACTTCGTTGGTAACAATTATCGCGAGTGAGGAATTCCTCCTCAACGCCGACATCACGCCTTTGACCTCCGAGCGTATCCCGGCATCGCTGAGCCCTTTGCGTATGAGATTGGAAATAAAAAGTGTTAGGCAATCCAGGATAACTGTCTTATCGCCTCGAGGCAGGTTATTAACGGCTCTTATTACCGATAAGGGTTCTTCGACGGTGTGCCATGATTTAGGGCGGGACTTCTTGTGGGCTGTGATCCGCTTCCGCATACCGGCATCAAGGGCCTCGGCAGTCGCAACATAATAAACCCTGCCTCCTGCTCCCTTAGCCAGCGATTGGGCGTACCTGGATTTCCCTGACCTTACGCCCCCGGTCAATAATATCAGTTCTGACATCTTATGCGCCTCACCCTCGAAGGAAATTTAGACCGTATCCCGGTCACTCTAAGCGGGTATCCTGGCTCTCGGCTTCTACCTACTCGCCTCGCCTTCCCATCCTTGCGGACAGTGGCTTATTGGCTTTCGTCGCCGATTACAGTGGCGGGGCCGCGCCCGTTTTTCACGGGCTTCCCGCGCTTAAAGTATCTGTATCAGTTCTAACACATGCTAATTCTTATGTCAAACAAATTATCGGTCCTGCTTCCAACCGTATTTTCCTACAAGCGGGACAAAGACGCACCCGCATATCTCTTCCTGCACGATATTGCCGCCTTCCTTTCGGACCAGCGTAAGGACCTGGCTCAGCAATTCGCCGACAGGGACAACAAGCCTGCCGTCCTGCGCGAGCTGGTCTACCAGCGGCTGCGGGATAGACGGTGTCCCGGCGGTAACGATTATCGCGTCATAGGGCGCGAACTCCTCCCATCCCTCCGTGCCGTCCCCTGCTTTTATGTTTATGTTCGTGTAAGCGAGTTTTCCGAGGACCGTTCCCGCGTTTTTTGCCAGGGCCGCATACCTGTCTATCGAATATACTTCCTTTGAAAGCTCGGCAAGCACCGCTGCCTGGTACCCCGAACCCGTACCTATCTCAAGGACCTTTTCGCCGCCGCGCAGGCCCAGGCATTGGGTCATCAGCGCGACCATAAAAGGCTGGGAGATCGTCTGCCTTTCTCCGATCGGCAGCGGGCAATCGCCGTACGCGTCCTCCAGGCTGGAGTCCGGGACAAACAGATGGCGGGGCACCATCCTCATCGCCTCAAGCACCCTGAGGCATTTTATCCCGCGCGGTATCAACTGCCCTTCTACCATCGATTCCCTTAATACCGCGTCGCGCTCTTTCATCTCTTTACTAAGGTCTGGAATATAAAAGACAGGAAACGCAGCGTGTCCCTGAATGGGCGTATCTGGCTCTTCTGGCCGCCGTATATAGACTTAATGGGTATGGACTTTATCTTGAAGCCGGCGTTCGCGGCCTCTATCAGGACCTCCGACTCTATCTCGTATTTATCCGTGGTGAGCGGCACCGTCCTTAGTACCTTTGTGCTTATAAGCCTGTAGCCGCACTGTGTGTCGGGAAGGTTCTGCCCCGCAAGGAACGATATGACCGAGGACATGAACCAGTTCGTGATCCTTCTCCTAAGCGGCATGTCCTTTGGATCTTTCATCCTGTTTCCGAGTACTATATCCGCGTCGCCCTTCTCTGCGGCTTTCACGAAATGTTCCAGTTCATCGGGATGGTGCTGCCCGTCGCCGTCCATTGTTATGATAAAATCGTAATCGCCTTCGAGCGCCTTCCTGAACCCGTCCCTGAGCGAAAGCCCCTTACCGTGGTTCTTCCTGTGGCTTATGACCTGGGCGCCTTCCCTCTCGGCCTCCTCCCTCGTCTTGTCCACCGAGCCGTCGTCGATCACTATGCAGGAAAGCCCGTTCGATATTACCTCTCCCACTATATGTCCTATGCGCATCTCCTCGTTATATGCGGGTATGATCACGCAGACTCGTATTCCCGACAGGACGCCGGCCTTCATATCCAGAACCTCCTGAACATGTACCATTGCGAAGGATATCTTCTTATATAATCCTCGATGGCCCTAAGGCACATATCCGTGA
>JBAZFE010000105.1:0-4620 GCA_041653555.1 Candidatus Omnitrophota bacterium | reverse complement strand
TGGGGTTTCCGGTCCGCTCGTGCTCGACCTGAGCGCGCAGGTGGTCGCGCTTCTCGACACCAAGAAGCCCGTCTATGTCTCTATCGACCTGAAGCCGGGCCTGACCGCGGGGCAGGTCGACAACAGGATACTGCGCGATATCGGGGAGCATGGCAGCATAAGCATAAATACCATGCTGAAGGAGATGCTGCCGGTCAAGATGGTCCCGGTGTTCGCGAGGATGCTCAAACTCGATACGGCAAAGAGGATCAACCAGCTTACCGCGGCCGAAAGGCGCGGGGTAGCCGGCCTGATGAAATCATTCGTGCTGACCATAACCGAGCCGCTGCCTCTCGAGGAGGCAATGGTGACCTGCGGCGGCATACCGGTAAAGGATATAGACCCGAGGACGATGTGTTCGCGGATAGTGCCCGGGTTATATTTCGCGGGCGAGATAATAGACGCGTCGGCGTCGAGCGGCGGGTATAACCTGCAGCAGGCTTTCTCAACGGGATATTTAGCGGGGGAGAGCGCGGCTAATGCGTAAGATAATCCTCGCTTCGCAGTCGAAGCAAAGACAGCGGTTGCTCAACCAGATAGGCCTCGAATTCGTGACCGCGAAGTCGGACACCAGGGAAGATATGAGGCTCAAAGGCAGCTGCGCGAAGCTTGTGATGTCGAACGCGCTGAAGAAAGCCGGGGATGTCGCGAAGAGATACAGCTCGGGCGTCGTCATCGCGGCGGATACGGTAGTCCTTTCCGGCAGGAAGATAATCGGGAAGCCGAAGGACCTCGCCGATGCCTTCAGGACGCTGAAATTGATCTCGCAAAAGCCGCAATGGGTGTATACCGGGATGGCGGTAATAGATATCGACAATAAGAAGGTCCTTACGGACTACGAGAAGACGAAGATATATATGTACCGCCTGAGCGACAGGCAGATAAGGAATTATTTCAAGAAGGTTTCGCCTATGGACAAGGCGGGCAGTTTCGACATACAGGGGCTCGGCAGCATATTCATAAACAGGATAGAGGGGTGCTTCAACAATGTCATCGGTTTGCCGTTGGCGAAGCTCGCGAAGATGCTCAAGAGGATAGGCATAGACCTGTTTTCATAAGATATGGACGACGCGAAGAAGACATACAGCGGATATTATAAGGGGCTCGACACCGCGATAGGCGGCGACGAGAGGTTCCGTTGGGTCAGCGAATTCCTGTTGAAGGATATCGCGGGCAAGGCGGTGCTCGACGTCGGCTGCGGCGAGGGTTCGCTGCTGCGCATGCTCAAGGATAAGGGCAACAGCGTATACGGGATAGACGCGTCGGAGAGCGGGAAGAAGTCCTGCGAGGCGAAAGGCGTCGAATGCGCGGTAGCGGATACCAGCTCGGAGAAGTTCCCGTTGAAGGACGACAGTTTCGATGTCGTGCTCTGCCTCGAGACGCTCGAGCACCTCGAAAACCCGCACCATTGCGTCCGGGAGATTAAGAGGGTCCTGAAGGAGGAAGGGCTGTTCATCGCGAGCATCCCGGGGCCTAGGGTCTGCCGTCCTTATATCTATCCCGGATTGTTCGGGATCAAGAATTTCAGGGAATTCCTGTGGGCCAACGGTTTCAAGATACTGAAGGTGAAGGGATGGGGCCAGTCCCCGGCATTCATCAAGACGAATAAGTGGCTGCAGAAACAGGACAGCGGCATCGCGCGCAATACCGCCGAAGTCCTGCATTACATCGGCAGGAAGAGGAATATGCTGATGAGGAAACACGCGGGGACCCCGTTGAACTTCAGCCATTGCGTTAATTTCGTATGCGTCAACAGGAAGCAGGAGAAGACCCCCTCCCAGCGCGTCGCCGAGGATACCCATCCAAGTAGGTCCAGTAGGGACGGTTCTTGAGCCAATCGGAGAAGTGTCCCCTTATGGGGACACTTCTAGCTTTAGCTCAAGAACCGTCCCTGTTTTTGTCTAAAGCGCTCTACATTGAAAAGTCACGCTAGGTATCGATATTGGGGAAATTAATAGGCATATACCGCTAGGGGGAATGGACGGTCTATCCGGCGGGGGTGAACGGGATCCGGCCTACATGAGCGAGCCGGAAAGGTTCCTCAGGACGTGCACGGATTCTTTTACTATAGCCGGGTCAAACTGGGTCCCGGAACATTTCTCTATCTCGTCGCAGGCGGTCTCCTTGGACATCGCCTTGCGGTATGTCCTCGTAGATGTCATCGCGTCGAAGGCGTCCGCGATGGATATGATCTTCGTGCCGAGAGGTATCTGGTCGCCCTTGAGGCCCGCGGGATAGCCCCTGCCGTCGAAACGTTCGTGGTCCGAGCTGGCTATCATGGCCACATCCTTAAAATCGGTTATAGTCTCGAGCAGTTCGCGCGTATAGACCGCGTGTAATTTCACAGTCTCAAATTCCTCGGGCGTAAGTTTCCCGGGCTTGTTTATGAGGCTCCTCGCTATTCCGAGCTTGCCGACATCGTGCAGCAATGCCGACCATTTCGTCTTCGTGATATCGTCATGCGAGAGGTTCATGGCCAGCGCGATAAGCATCGAGTAGACCGAGACCCTCTTTGAGTGGCCGATCATGGACGGGTGTTTCGTGTCGATCAACTGGGAGAAGACCTCGCAGGCGATGCCGACGGCATCGACGCTCGCGGGTATGTCTACCTGGCCGGTCTCGGCCCTGACCCTCTTGAATATGTCCGAGATCTTATCCTTTTCCATGACCTCGTCCAGCATCTTCCCGTTCTTCAGGATATCCAGGACGGAATCTACCATATCTGCCGATGCGCGCTCGTTCCTCCAGGATGACATCGCCTTTTCGACATCGACCATGCCGCGTATGGACTCATCCCTTAAAAGCAGGTCGAGCTGGTCGGCGATCTGTATGATCTGCGCGCCCATCGGTATCTCATTGCGCTGCCTGCCGAGGGGGTAACCCTTGCCGTTGTACCACTCGTGGTGGTTAAGTATCAGTTTCGCTATCGTCGAGAGGTTCGGTATCTGGCTGGTCAGTTCGGCGCCTATTATCGTATGGGACAATATTATCGGGTTCTGCCGCGGGTCCTCGTGCGTGAAGAGGTAATGGGTTATATGCTCCGGCAAAGCGAGGTAGCCTATGTCGTGAAGAAGGGAGGCGTAAAAAATATCCTTTCTCTTTTCGGGGGCGATCGTCTTGGCGAATTCGGACGAGAAGATGCCGACTCGCCACGAGTGGTAGAGGTTGGTGCCTTCGCTCATCACGTCGAGCACGTAGGCGATAGCGGAGACAAGCTCATTTATCGTTCTGGTAGTATTTATCTCCATGTTCACAATAAGCTAGCACAGAAGTTTTGCATTGTCAATCCGGCTCTTAAGGCGGTATAATTGTTTCCGATGAGCAGCATAAATATCGTCTATGAGGATGACCGCGTGATGGTCGTCGAGAAGCCCGCGGGCATGCTCGTGACCCCGGCGCCGGGCAGTAACCACAATACGCTTACCGATCAGCTGAATAAAGGGCGGGTTGGCCCGGCAGTCCATCCGTGCCATAGGATTGACATGGATACGTCCGGGCTTATACTATATGCGAAGGGCAAGGGCACCCAGGAGGCGCTGATGGAGGATTTCAAGCAGCGCCGCGTTAAGAAGTCATATATCGCGTTCGTGAACGGCCGTATAGGGAACAGGGAGGGGGCGATCGAGCTTCCGATCGAAGGAAAGAGGGCCGTCACGAAATACAGGCTAACGGAGCAGAGGAAGGATTTCGCGGTCCTTGACGTCGAGCCCGTAACGGGCCGCACGAACCAGATTAGGATACACTTAAAGGCTGCAGGCCATCCGTTGGTCGGCGAAAGGAAATTCGCGTTCGCGAAGGATTTTAAGCTGAAGTTCAGGAGGGCGGCGCTCCATTCGCATAGGATAGAGTTCCCGCACCCGGGCACGGGCGAGATGATGTCGTTCGTCTCTCCGATGCCGGATGACATGAAGAGGTTCCTCGAGGAAAACAAGTGAAAGGAGGCCGGAGATGAAAAGGGTATTTGTATTTGTCATGGCAGCGGCGTTTTTTGTGTCGATGTCGGCCGCGAACCCGAAGGCTTACGCCGACAAGTGGGAGGACCTGATAACCGAGTCAGGAAAAGTGCTCGACGAGGTCAATTCGATGCCGGACACAGGGATCCCGTCCGACATGTTCAAGAAATGCAAGGCGATAGCGATATTCCCGTCCACGGTAGGCGGCGGCTTCATATTCGGAGCGAAATACGGCCAGGGTGTAGTTGTTTACAGGGACGACAAGGGCGAATGGAGTCCCCCAGCCGTGTTTAATATAGGAGGGGGAAGCTTCGGCTGGCAGATAGGCGGACAAGCGACGGACCTTATACTCGTCATGATGAATGACCGCGGCGTGGACGGTTTCCTCGCGAGCAAATTTACGTTGGGAGCCGACGCTTCAGTCGCGGCGGGCCCCGTCGGAAGGGACACGCAGGCTTCGACCGACCTCCAGCTCAAGGGCGGCATATTCTCGTATTCGAGGTCGCGCGGCGCATTTGCCGGCGTGAAAGTCGAAGGCAGCGGCATATCGCAGAACAAGGAAGGCAACAAGGCTTTATACAAACAGGACCTTTCCGTGAAGGAGATCCTGAAGGAAGGGAAAGCGAAG
>JBAZFE010000104.1:0-4780 GCA_041653555.1 Candidatus Omnitrophota bacterium | reverse complement strand
TGATGCAGGAAGGGCATATTACCGGCGAGCTGCTCAAGAAGGACGCTACGCAGGAAAATATCATGATGTACGCCACCGGAACGCAGCAGGTCTGCGTCCAATGACGGGAGACGGATAAGAATATGGAAAAGAAGGCCGGCCTCAGGAAGTTCCTCGCCCAGGATAAGATACGCAAGTTCACTATGCTGATCGCGCTCGTCGCGATATGGCTCATATTCACATTCATGACGAAAGGGATATTCCTGACCCCGCGCAACCTTTCGAACCTGTTCCTGCAGACCGCGACGGTCGCGATAATAGCGATAGGCATGACCCTCGTTATCGTGACGAGGAACATAGACCTTTCCGTGGGGTCCGTCGCCGCGCTGGCGGGCGCTATCGGCGCATTCCTGCAGGTGAACATGAACTGGCCCGCGGAGGCCGCAATACTTACGGCCTGCGGCGCTGGGCTGCTGGTCGGCATATGGCACGGGTTCTGGATAGCATACAGGTATGTGCCGTCATTTATCGTGACCCTTGCGAGCATGATGATCTTCAGGGGCGCGGTCCTCGGCATAACGAAGGGCGCGACGATCGCGCCGTTATCGGACCATTTCAAGGCGATAGGGCAGAGTTACCTTTCGCCGGAGCTCAGCCTTATAGTCGGGATAGCGACGATCGCGGCTTATCTCTTTTTCGACCTGAACAGGAGGAGGCAGAGGAAGAAATACGGGTTTACCGTGGCGTCCCTGCCGGCCGAACTCGCGAAGGCGGCCGTGATATCCGCCGCGATAGGCGCGTTCTTCTGGGTCATGGTGCATAACAGGGGCATCCCTTACGCGGTCCTGCTCGTGATGGTCCTCGCGCTCGGTTTCAGCTTCATCGCCCAGAATACGGTCTTCGGCAGGCAGCTTTACGCGATCGGAGGCAACCCGGATGCCGCCGCGCTCTCCGGAGTGAATACCAGGAAAAGGGTGCTTATGCTCTACGCGATATTCGGCGTCCTGACCGCGATAGCCGGCCTCGTGCTGACGGCGCGGCTTAACGCGGCGACCACTTCCGCCGGACAGGGAATGGAGCTCGATGTAATAGCGGCCGCGGTAATAGGCGGCACGAGCCTCATGGGAGGCGAGGGGACCATATTCGGCGCGCTGATAGGCGCCCTTATCATGGCGAGCCTCGATAACGGCATGAGCCTGATGGACACAAATATAACTTTCCAATACATTATAAAGGGAATGATACTCCTGCTGGCCGTTTGGGTCGATATAGCGACCAGGAGAAAATCCCAGTGACGAGCGCTGCTGCGGCTAAAAATCACCTTAAGTTCATGAAAGAGGCCGTAATAGAGGCCCGCAAGGGATTAATGGAGGGCGGCATACCGATAGGTTCGGTCCTCGTTAAGGACGGGAAGATAATCGGCCGCGGCCATAACAGGCGCGCGCAAAGAGGGTCCGTCATACTGCACGCCGAGATGGATTGCCTTGAGGACGCGGGGCGCCTAAAGGCGAAGGATTACCGGAAGTGCGTGATATATTCGACGCTCTCGCCGTGCGAGATGTGCACGGGCGCGATCCTCTTATATAAGATACCGGTTGTGGTGATAGGCGAGAACAGGACCTTCAAGGGCCCGGAGAGCTATTCGAGGAGGAGGGGAGTCAAGCTCATTAACCTTGACGATCGGGAGTGCAGGGAGTTGATGAAACGGTTCATAAGCGGTAAACCGCGGTTATGGGACGAAGACATAGGAAAATAAGGAGAATAATAAAGTGTTCAGGGATAAGATAAAAGTACTCGATTGCACGATACGCGACGGCGGCCTGATAAACAAGCACGACTTTGACTTCAGGTTCGTCCGCGCGGTATATAAGGCGCTCTCTGAAGCGAAGATCGACTACATGGAGATAGGATATAAGAACTCGAAGAAACTCTTCTCCGACAAGGAGTACGGCCAGTGGAAATTCTGCGAGGATGACCTGATAAGGAAGGTCACAGACGGCATCGAGTCGCAGACGAAGATCTCCGTAATGGTCGACGTCGACCGCGTGGACCTGGATGATATCAAGCCGCGCAAGCAAAGCCCGGTCTCCATGATGCGCGTCGCGGCATACGTTAAGGACATCGACAAGGCGATATACCTCGCCAACCATTGCGCCGACAAGGGCTACGAGACGACCATAAATATCATGGCGATATCGAGGGCGCCCGATAACGAGCTTACCGAGGCGTTCCACCAGCTAGAGCAGGAATGCAAGGCCGGGGTCATCTATATCGTCGACAGCAACGGCTCACTCTACCAGGAGTCGATAGAGATGCTGGTCAAGAAGGCGAAGGGCATAATAAAGAGCAAGGAGATAGGCATACACGCCCATAACAACCAGCAGCTAGCGTTCGGCAACACTATAGAGGCGATAATCCATAACGCGAATTATGTCGACGGGACCGTCTACGGCCTCGGAAGGGCCGCAGGCAACTGCCCCCTGGAGCTGATACTCGGTTTCCTGAAGAACCCTAAGTTCGACATACGCCCGGTCCTCGACCTGATATCGAAGGAGTTCATACCCTTAAGGGAGAAGATAGAGTGGGGTTACCTGATCCCTTACGCGATAACCGGGATACTGGATGAGCACCCGCGCTCCGCGATGGCGCTCAGGGGCGGCGACAAAAAGGAAGATTACAGGGAATTCTACGAAAGCCTTATGGGACATGGAGAGACGCAGTAACCCCTCATTCAGGAAGTACAGGCTGGCCGCGTACCTGCTGGTCGCGGTCATCGCCGCCTATACCGCGTTCTGCCACGCGGTAAATACCTTCATAATACCGCGCGTCGTGATACCGAAGATGCGCGCGTACCTCGAATCCGGCGTCTCGGAGCCGCTCAAGATATCTGTCGGGGACATACGTTTCGACCCGGTCAGCGGATTCCTGTTCACAGATGTCCGGCTTTACACGAAGCAGGGCTCTCCGTCCGACTATATCGCCTCGTCTAAAGCGGTGGATATCGACCTCGTGTGGCATGACCTCTTGTTCAAGCGCGTGACCATTAGAAGGTTCGACATGACGGATGTGGACCTTAACGTCTACCGCGGCAGCGACGGCAAATGGAACATCGGGCCGCTGGCCCGCATGGGTATGGGTGATGCATCCGCGAAGCAGTTCGGCGGTTTTAAGGTAACCGTAAGGGAATTAAGGCTTTTGGGCGGGAAGGCAAGGTACTCGGACCGGATGGCGCCCGGGAATTCCATCGAAAGGGTCTACGATATCGCGTCCATGTCCGTCACCGGATCAGAAGACGGGTGCAGGCTCATGTTGGCAACGAAGTCGACCGGCGCGAAGAAAGGTTCGCTATCCCTGTTCCTGGAATATTCGGATGGCGGTAACGGTGAACCCAGCGGCAGGGGAACCGTCAGGATAAAGACCCCGAATATCAACGAGTACTGGAGCTATTATATCGACGATATGATCAAGCCCTGGGAGATTGAGGTCGGCGCCGCCGATCTCAAGGCGGATATATCATTCTCCCGGGAGATGTTCAGGCTGGACGGCGTTTACGGCCTAAAGGATGCGGCATTAAACTACGGGGACCTGCGCATATCGGGCGATGCTTCCATAAAGTATGTGTTCGAATACTCGAAAAACAAGGCCTCGTCTTACGCGGACCTGTTGATCAAGGACATGAAGGTCTGCGCCGGGGATAATGCTATGCTCTCGGGGGCGGAATGCCGGGCTTACATAGACAAGGAGGGCGTGGAGATATCCGCTATCGAGGGGCAGGCCTTCAGGAAGCCGGTCTCATACAAGGGGATGTTCATATTCGGCGAGCCGAGGCGGCTCTCCATCGACGGACAGATATGCGGCATACGCAATACCCTCGATATGGAGATATCGAGCCGGGGTAAGGCCTCGGCCGAGATGCAGGTATTCACTTCGTACTCCAAGCTGGCGATAAAGGCCGGATCGCAGGACTTAAAAGACCTTTCGTTCGATATCGGCATGGCCGGCGATATGAACCTTGCGGATATAGGCAGCGTCATCGGGATGACTAAGCGGAAGATGACGGGCAAGGCGTCCGTATCCGGCACGCTTTCCGGCGAACTTGACCGGATGGGATCGTTCAACGGCAAGGCCGACATGAAAGTGGACGGTTTTACGCTGCTGGATATGACGCCCAAATCGTTCTCGATGCAGGCGGTCGTCAAGGACGGCCTGTTAGACGGCGAGGTGCCGAAGTTCCCGCTTTACGGCGGTACCGCCGCGGCAAAAATAAGGTTCGATACGGGACTGTCGCCCCAGAAGTGGGGTTTTGAGTATGACATTGAAAAATGCGACCTGAGGTCCCTCTCGCTTGATGACGCGAGGCTTTCGGGGATGAAGGGCATCCTCGACGCGAACCTGGCGTGCTCGGGCAGGCTGGGCCGGCCGGACGCGGCGATAGGGGGCGGTTATATCAGGATCGTCGATTGCAATATCAAGGGAGTCCCGATATTCGTCGCTATAGAAAAAGGCATGGATTCGGTCATAAAAGATTTTGATATGCCCGATTTCAAGGAGATAAAGGCGGCCTTCAGCGTGGCGAAAAAGGAGATCGACGCGAGGTTCGCCTGCCAGTCGCCGCTGCTTAAGTTAGAGATGTCCGGAGATTGCGACTTTGCCGGGAATGTCGATATGACCGCGGGAGCCAATGTCTCGCGCCTTAGCCCGATAAAGACGGCAAGGCAGATACTCATACCCGCTACGCTGGGTTTTGATTTCGTCAAGGATGGCATCGTGGTCAAGATCTCCGGAAAGTGGCCAGTCATTA
>JBAZFE010000103.1:0-4806 GCA_041653555.1 Candidatus Omnitrophota bacterium | reverse complement strand
GAGGTGAGCTGCGATGAAGGACTCGAAGCTCTCCTCTCGGATCCGGAATCCCGCAAGCTCCTCGCGGCTCTTTACGCCCGATCGACTGCCGGCGGCGTATCGGGCGCTGGCAAAGATTGAGTTCGCCTTTTACTGCCAGTACGTCCACCGCGGGCACTGGCTGCGAGCCAGGCACCTCGATCTGATGTGCTCGCACCTTGAGGCCGTCGAGCGCGGCGACATCCGGCGGCTGATCCTCTCCATGCCGCCGCGTCACGGAAAGAGCATGACCGTGACCGAGTCATTTCCTGCCTGGTGCATCGGGCGGAATCCCGACTGGCGAATGATCGAGGTAAGCTACGGCGACGATCTCGCCAGGGGATTCGGCGACCGGAACCGGCGGAAGGTCGAGGAGTACGGCGAGCCGCTTTTCGGCATCAAGATCGATACGACCGCCCGCGACAAATCCGACTGGTCCATCGCCGACCACTACGGCGGCATGGTCTCTACCGGCGTCGGCGGCGCGGTCACCGGCAAAGGCGCCGATCTCCTGATCATCGACGACCCAATAAAAAACCGGCAGGAGGCGGACTCCGAGACGTACCGGAATCGCCTCTGGTCGGAGTGGCAAAACACGCTGGCGACGCGGCTCCATCCCGGCGCCCGCGTCGTGCTCGTCATGACCCGCTGGCACGAGGACGACCTTGCGGGGCGGCTGCTCCGCGAGCACGGCGACGAGTGGACGCTCGTCAATCTCCCTGCGCTCGCGGAACCGGACGACCCGCTTGGACGCGCGGAAGGCGAGGCTCTTTGGCCGGAGCGGTACGACGTCGCGGCGCTGTCCGCGATCAAAACGACCGTCGGGGCGCGGACGTTCGAAGCGCTCTATCAGGGCCATCCTTCGCCGCAGGAGGGATCGATATTCCGCCGCGCATGGTGGGGCACGTATCCGCTGCCGCCAGCCGAACAGGCGCGTAACATGCGGCAGATTGTCCTGTCATGGGACTGTGCTTTCAAGGACTTGGAGACGTCGGACTACGTCGTCGGGCAGGTCTGGGGACGCCGTGACGCGGACGCGTTTCTGCTCGATCAGGTGCGCGGCAGGCTGGATTTCCCGGCGACCGTTCGGGCCGTGAAGGCGCTCGCGGCGAAATGGCCGCAGGCAACGGCCAAGCTCATTGAAGACAAAGCCAACGGGACGGCGGTCATCGCGACGCTGAAACGCGAGGTGCCGGGGCTGATCCCGGTCGAGCCGGAAGGCGGAAAAATCGCCCGGGCGAATGCGGTATCGCCGTACGTCGAGTCCGGAAACGTGTTTCTGCCGTCGCCGCAACACGCGCCATGGATCAACGATTTTCTGGAGGAATACGCGTCGTTTCCGCACGGGCGAAACGACGACCAAGTCGACGCCGGAACGCAGGCGCTCGCGCATTTGTACGGGAAGCGGGCGGCGGCCCGCTCCGTATCCCGCCCGAAGGGAATGTGAGGAGGAAGAGCATGAATCTGAATTGGACCAGCTTCCCGCCGACGGACGAGGATGCGGAACGGCTGAAGATGTACGCGACCTTCCGGAACCTCATGCGGGGTCGCCATATTCAGGCGTTCGACGCACTGAACGGACTGCCGCCCCGGAAGAGACGCGAGCTGTACGTCGCGGTGAATTTCGCGGGCGTCGTCAGCAAGGCGTGCGCCGATCTGCTGTTCGGCGAGGCGCCGGGCTTCACGGTTCAGACGACGCAGAGTCGACTGGACGAGATCGTGACCGACAACAACCTCGAAACGATTTGCCATACGATGGCGCTTTCGTCGTCGTATCGGGGCGATTGCGTTTTCAAGGTCAGGTTCGGGAAATTCCACGACTGGGACGACACGAACCATCCGATCATCGAGGCGGTTCCGAGTTCGTTCTTCTTCCCGGTGACCAACGACGACAACGTCATGGGAATGTCCGCGGCAATCATCGCGTGGCGCCGCAAGGTCGGGAGCGATCTGTATCTTCGGCGCGAGATCCACGAACCGGGGACGATCCGTCAGGAATTGTTCCGGATGGAGTCCGAAAACACCATCGGCGATCAGGTTTCACTCTCAACACTGTCTGAATACGCGAGCTTGCCGGAGGTTCAGGAGACCGGATATCCGGGGTTGCTCATCGAGTACGTCCCGAACTGGCGACTTGATGACGAGTTTTGGGGGATATCGGACTACTTCGATATCATTCCGCTCCAGGAGGAGCTGAACAACCGGATAACGAAGACCGCGAAGATTTTGGACCGTCACAGCGATCCGAAACTTATTCTCCCGCCCGGTGTCATGAAGTACGACGAAAAGTTACAGCGATGGTACGTCGAAAAAGAAGACCTCGAAGCGCTCGAGGTTGATCCGGAACAGGTCGGCGATCTTCCGAAATACCTGACGTGGGACGCCCAACTGACGGCGTGCTTCGAAGAAATCGACCGGATGCTCGACTACCTCATGCTCGTCACGGAAACAGCTCCGGCGGCGATTGGGCTGACGAGCAAGGACGGCGGACAGGCGGAGAGCGGGAAGGCGCTGCGCTTCCGGCTCATGCGGACGCTTGGGAAAATTAACCGAAAGAAGCGGTTTTTCGACGAAGCGCTCAAAAAATCGCTCTTCGCAGCACAGGCGCTTCGATACGAATTCGGCGGCGGCCCGGCTCCGGAAGCGGTGTCGATTGAGTGGAAGGACGGGCTTCCGGACGATCCGTCCGAAACGGCGGAGGTCCTGAACTCCCGGAAAAACATGGGGACGATGTCCCTCCGGCGAGCGCTCACTATCGACGGACTGCGGGGAGAGTCGCTGGAAGAGGAGATATCGGAGATTCAGAAGGACCGGGAACTTGATTCCGTCCTCGCGCCGGAGGTGAACCCGGATGGCGAAGGCGAAGAGGAAACCGTCGAAGACTGAAGCCGATCTCGTTTCCCTGTTCGAGGCGTCGGACAAGCGCATTGAATCGTTGCTCTCTAAGGTGCTTGATAGGATCGGGAATTCCGACGACACGCCCACAATGACGTATCTCCGAAGATACCAGGCGCAGATCCGGGCGATATTGAAGCGGCTCAAGAAAGACAGCGCCCGGTGGGTAGACGATATCATCCCGAGAACATACAAGGACGGGGTCGCCTCCGCCGATTCCGAACTCAATGAGGCGGGAATCGACTTTGAGGAAAACTTTGGACGCATTCACGTTCAAAGTGTCAAGGTCCTTTCGGAAGCGACGGGAACAAGATTTTCCGACGCAATCGACGTAATCGGGCGTCGTGCAGATGATGTTTTCCGGACGGTGCAACTTGATGCGGTTGCCGGATCCGTCATGGGGTACGAGTCGATTCAGCAGACGACGCGACGATTGAAGGCCGACCTGCTCGCCAAGGGGCTGACGACCTTCAAGGACGCTGCGGGGCGGAATTGGTCGATGCGGAACTATGCCGACATGGCCGCACGGACGGTCACGATGGAAGCCCAGAACCGGGGTCGGTGGAACGAGTTTGCGGCGCACGACGAGGATATGATCGTCGTATCGTCTCACCCGATGACGTGTCCGAAGTGCGAGCCGTGGCAAGGCAAGGTGCTATCGATCACCGGCAAGACGCCCGGATACCCGACTGTGGCGGAGGCGAAGGAAGCGGGATTGTGGCATCCGCGGTGTCGGCACTCGTTTGCGCTGTGGGTGGAGGAAGAGGCGGAAGAGGAAAATAAGGCTCCCGAATTCGTCCCTGCGAAAACAAGGCAGGAAGCTGAAAAATGGGCTGTGACCAATGGGTTGGGGAAGAAAGCCGATTACAAGGGCATCGACATTGAAGTTATCAATACGTGGAATGAGGGCGTTTATCGGAATCAGAAAATATTCCCCAAGTTGAAGGGATCTTTTGATTTTATTGGTTCTTCGCAGTCGCATTATAACCTTGCGCACTATATTGATTCTGAAGATGCTTTTGAGAGATTAAAGAAGAAATATCCCAATGAAGACGATTCGCAGCTTCGGACAAAAGCGCTACAAATTACAACGAAACACAGGGTGTCTGGGGAGTACGCTTTTTCATGGAATAAGCTGGGCGCTCGGGGCGTCTCCGTTAATGGAAAATGGGGGAAGGACCCGAGGGGATTTGCGCTATCGTTAGAACATGGTGTTAAGACGAAATGGCACCCGGTTGGCTGTGATAAGGTAAAATCGGTTGTGGATCATGAGATGGGGCACCAGATAGATAAACTCGTCGGGGCGAAGATGGATCCGGATATCAACCATCTATTCCGTGATACCATGATAAATGGGATGATGAAGGACGACCTTTCGGAGTATGCGGAGAGGGATCTTGGAGAATTCATCGCCGAATCGTGGTCGGAGTATATGAACAACCCAACGCCGCGCCCTATTGCTCAAAAGGTCGCGGAGCGCTTGTTATATCTCGGGAAGTAGCAGTAGGAAGGGGATTAACATGACAATTGGTCCAGCACCGATATGTTTCAAGTGTAAGCATTTCCGGTGTAAGAATTTCCTTTTCGACGAACTTAAGACGATTTACCTATGTGATGCCTTCCCGGATAAAGACGGAATCCCGGACGAAGTCCTGACCGGTGAGAATCACGATACGCCAATTGAAGGCGATCACGGCATCCGGTTCGAGCTGAAGGAATAATCCCGTTTGATATAAGCCGCTCCATCCCCTTTGGGATGAGGCGGCTTTTTTATTGCGCAATTACGGGCCATGCACCAGCGCAACGATTCACGACGTTCCGTAAACGGAGGGTAGTCAGTCAGGGAGTGAGATAACACAGCGCTTTAGTGTGCGCAAGATTGATACATCATTT
>JBAZFE010000102.1:0-4818 GCA_041653555.1 Candidatus Omnitrophota bacterium | reverse complement strand
GCTTGAAAGATCGGTCAGGCGCATGCACTCCTACGAATGCCCTGAGATAATCGCGATACCCGTCAATTCCGGCAGCAAAGGTTATTTAAGCTGGATAAGCGATTCCACAAAGTGAGGCGCAAAGGGACTAAAGAAGTACTATAACGAGGTAAAGCACCCGTATCATTCATAACGGAGCAGATGCCATGAAGCGGTCAAGTTTATTTAATTATGTCGTTCTTTTTGTGAGCCTATTTGTTTCGTGTGCTTTTGCGTTAGACGGCCCCAAGGAATCATATTTTAAAGGTATTGAGCTGGCATCGCAGGGTAATCTCCAGGAAGCGAAAGATGTTTTATCATATGCGCTTTCCGACGAGTCGCTTAAGCCCTTTGCGCAGCTGGAAATCAATGCTATTGACGACGCCTTAAATGGTAAAGTCACGAAGGAAATTGCTGCCAGGGCTTTTAAAGGTAAATTGTATGCGATAGAAAAGAAATGGGATCAGGCTATTTCTGAATATTACAAAGTGATCGAATACAGCCCTTCTTTTGTATATGCATATATAAGCAGGGGAAGCGCTTTTTTAGAAACAAAATCGTACGGGAAAGCAGTTGATGATTTTTCTGAAGCGTTGAAATTGGACCCTAATAATGCAGATGTATATATTAAGCGTGGTGTGGCTTACCAGTGGAAGGGCAACATAGATAAGGCCATAAAGGATTATTCCTCTGCGATTGAGATAAATGCGGGGTCTGCACTATACTATTGCAACAGAGGTCGCGCTTATTATGTGAAGGGGAAGTCAGAAGAAGCGCTGGCAGATCTTGAGATGGCCATTAAATTGGATCCCGATTATTTAGATGCTTATCTTGTCAAAGGTTGGACCTGTGAGGACCTTATGCGAAATGAAGAGGCAATTTCTGCATACAAAAAAGTCATTGAGTTAGATTCTTCAGAGAATAAATATGCGACTAAGGAAGCAGAAGGAGCTATAAAGGACCTCGAAAGTAGAATGTTAAAAGAATCGAATAAGAAGACGTCTAATGATAGCAAAAAAAATAAATGAACTTATAGCGAAAATGGGTTTTGTCGCGATGGCGACCTGCGACCGTGACGGAAGGCCGAACGTGGCGCCGAAGTTCTTCCTGAAGGCGGACGGCGGGCATATATACCTCGTAGACTATGTCATCGGGAGGACTTCGCAGAACCTCACCATTAACCCGAGGGCATCTATATCGATAATCGACGAGAGGAGCCTAACGGGATACCAGGTGAACGGCGCTGTCCAGGTACTCTCGCAGGGAGAGGAGTACGATAAGGCTGCCCGGGAGTTCCTCGAGAAGGAGATCAATCTTTCGACAATGCGAATAGTCGAAGGAGTGAAGAAGGGCGAGCGGCATAGCAGTTTTGAGGCGGCATTCCCGAAGAAGATAGTTATTTTTAAAGTAAAGATCGATGAGGCCGTAGAGATCGGGGCTGACGGCGAGCTCACTAAAGAAGGCTATAAGGGGGAAAAGCAATGAAGGGACTCCGTATTTTTGTATTCATCGCGGCGTTTCTGTCCATTTCGTTGCCGGCATCTTCTTCGTATGCTGCGATAACGTGGGCAGGCAGCCTCAACAGCGGGCTGAAGGAAGCCAAGGCGAAGAATAAGCCGGTCATGGTGGATTTTTATACCGACTGGTGCGGATGGTGCAAGAAACTCGACAGGGATACCTATGCGGATCCCGAAGTAGCCAATCTCGCCAAGAAGTTTGTATGCGTGAAGGTCAACGGCGATAAATATTCCGACCTCGTTTCCAAGTACGGGGTCTCCGGATATCCGACGATATTATTCCTGGATGCAGGAGGGGAAAAGCTGGACGGCATTGTGGGATATGTGAACGCGGACGGGATGGTCTCGAAGATGAACAGCGTCCTCGCGAAGCATCCGGCGGTTGAGGATAAAGCGGAAGAACAAATATCGGAGAGACCGGCGGTAAAGAAAAACCCGGGCTGGAAATCAAAAGTGAACGATTGGTGGGGAGGGGTCAAGAAGACCGATTCCCCGGACAAGCCTGCGGCGGCCCCCGAGCCTCCCGACGGCGCTGCTGTCGAGGCTCCGGCTGCTCCTGCCATAGAGACGGTCTACTGCGACGTCCTCGTGCTTAACAGCGGCAGGAAGATCCAGGGAAACATAGAGAGCGAGACCGGCGAATACTATAACATAAAGCTCCCGCTCGGGAAGGCTTCCATAAAGAAGGCCGACGTGAAGGAAGTCAGGAAACTGCTTCCTGAGGAAGCCTGCGTCGCGATAGGCGACAAATATTACGAAAGCAGGAGTTATGACGCTGCTATCGGAGAGTATAATAAGGCGTTGAGCATAAACCCGGAATATAAACCCGCAAAGGTCTCCCTTGAATCCGCGAAGAAGAAGAAATTCGAGGCGATAGAACAGGCGAAGCTCGAGCAGGAGCGCAAACAGGAAGCCGCGGAGAATATTGAGCCGGAACCTGCCCCCGCGGAGGAGCAGGCCGTGCAGCCCGCCGCAAAACGCATCAACTTCGGTTTTAACGTTATGAACAGGGAGCTGATAAAGAGAAAATACGATTATAAGGATTTCGGTTTTTCGGTGGATGACTATATGGTAGTCAACGGATTCTACGCGAAGGATTGCAATTCGTGCAAGCCGGTATATCCCGCGCAGGAGGCAGGTTTAAGGCCCGGGGATAAGGTCGTCGTCATAAATGGCGAGGCGGTCGGCGGCCTTACGGCGGCGGAAGCGACGAGGCTTATAGGCAGCCACCGGTATACCTTGTTCGTTGTTGAGAGGCCGTAGAAGGGCATGTACATTAGGAAGAATATTTGATATAATTGTCGCCTTGTTGTTGGGGCTGGCCCGGAGGGCCGCCCCATTCCAAAAAGATTTAGCGAGGGGCTGTAGCTCAGCTGGGAGAGCGCTTGAATCGCACTCAAGAGGTCGGGGGTTCGATCCCCCCCAGCTCCACCATTTCATAAAAGGAAGTATCCTCACTTGTCCACGCCGTTAAGCCGGTATCCGGCGATCTGCATCGCGCTTGTGCTTTTCACCGCCAGCGGGTCCGCGGAGAGCATCCAGAAGCCCGTAGTCGCGGGTTCATTCTATCCCGCCGAATCGGTGATACTCGCCCGGCAAGTTGACAAATACCTCGAAGACGCAGAACCCAAACAAATAGACGGAGAGATAGTAGCGCTGATCTCCCCCCACGCGGGATATGAATATTCGGGCCCGGTAGCCGCATACGGATACAAGGCGGTCTCCGGACGGAAATATGACACTGTGGTAGTGATAGCCCCGAGCCACAGGCTCGTATTCGACGGAGCGACGGTCCTCGAAAAGGACAGTTATGAGACCCCGCTGGGCACCGTGCCGATAGACGTGGATTTCGTGAAGAAACTGATGAGGGCTGAGAAGGTCACGGTCGTGTCGAAACCGCAGGCTTTTGAAGAGGAACATTCCCTCGAGGTACAGATACCGTTCCTTCAGAGGTCTCTCAAGGATTTCAAGCTTGTACCGGTGGTCATAGGCAGGCCGGATTATAACACCTGCATCGGCCTCACCAGGGGCCTCGTAAAGGTCATAAAGGCATCCGGCAAAAGGGTGCTTATCGTAGCAAGCACGGACCTTTCGCATTATTATAAGTATGATGATGCCGTCGTGAAGGACCAGGCGACCATTTCCGAGATCATGAATTATGACCCGGGAAGGCTTGCCGGGAAGATCGGGGAGAGGGAATGCGAGCTCTGCGGTTCCGCGCCGGTCATAGTGGCGATGTTGGCCGGAAAAGAACTGGGAGCCGGGAATATCAGCGTCCTGAAATACGCGAATTCCGGGGATACGGCCGGAGACAAGAGCAGGGTCGTCGGATACGCGAGCATCGTAATTTATAAAGCCGAGGAGACTAAGATGCTGACTTCTGCGCAAAAGAAAGAATTGCTGGGTATGGCACGCAAGACCATAGAATCCTGCGTGAAGGCCGGCAAGGCTCCGGAGTTCAAGACAAATGATCCCGCCCTGACAAAGCAGGAAGGAGCTTTTGTCACTATACATAAGAACGGCGAGCTGAGGGGATGCATAGGAAATATAATCGGGCAGCAGCCGCTTTACCTTACGGTCAGGGATATGGCTATTGAGTCCTCGACCGCCGATCCCAGGTTTACGCCGGTGGGCCCGGAGGAGCTAAAGGATATAAAGATAGAGATATCGGTATTGTCCGAACCCAGGCGCGTCCGGAGCGCGGATGAGATCCGGATGGGAGAGCACGGAGTGATAGTGAAAAGCGGGTACCGCAGCGGGGTATTCCTGCCGCAGGTCGCTACGGAGACCGGCTGGAGCAGGGAGGAATTCCTCTCGAACCTCTGTGAAAATAAGGCCGGCCTTCCTGCGGACGCATGGAAGGACAAGAAGACGGAGCTATACGTATTTACTGCGCAGGTGTTTTCGGAATGAGCAGGTTCTTCGTCCCAAAGGGGTCGGTATCGAACGGGATTATAACCGTGACGGGAGATGAGCTCCATCACGCGAGGGACGTCATGCGCCTGCGTGAGGGCGATGAGATCACCGTATTTGACGGGACCGGGAAGGAATACACAGGGACAATAGATAAGGTAAGCAAGGCCGGGCTGTCGGCCGTTGTCAGCAGGGCATCCGGCATTCCCGCGGAGAAATGCGGGTTGACACTTATACAGGCAATACCTAAATCCTCGAAGATGGACGTGATCGTCGAGAAGGCGACCGAGCTCGGCGTCGCGAAGATAATACCGATAGTGACTTCCCGCACGGTAGTAAAGATATCCGGCGAAGGAAACAAGCCGGACCG
>JBAZFE010000101.1:0-4889 GCA_041653555.1 Candidatus Omnitrophota bacterium | reverse complement strand
ATAGAAAAGGCGGCCCCGGAGATACGCCGCGTGCTAAAAGACGGCGGTAAAGCCGTATTCGTCGAAAATTCGGGCGATAACCCGCTGTTGATGTTCTTCAGGGACAGGGTGCTGCCGGTCTTCGGGTTGAGAAAAAGCTCTCCGTCGGAATACCCGTTGACAGCGGCAAGAGTGCGCGCCGCGGAAAAATACCTCGGCAAGGCAACGGCGCATTACCCGGAACTGGTTTTCTTCCGGCTGTGCGCGTCGTATTTCTTCAGGGACGCGCATTGGGCCTGCGCGTTCTTCTCGTCGATAGACGATATGCTGTCCCGGCTCAGGCCGGCAAGGAAGTTATCATATTATAAAATACTGGAGTTCACGCTAAAATGAAAAAGAGGACGACTCTCGACGAGACATTCGCCAACATGTGGGGCGATTATACCTTTTGGCTCAAACTCAACCACAAGAAGGCCGGCATCTTCTCTTACTTAAGTTTCCTGCTGCTCCCGGGGACCTGCGCGATCTGCATCTACAGGATAGCGCACTGGTTTGACGGTCTCCACATCCGGCCGGTGAGCAGGATAATGCAGAACATCGGCATCGCCCTTACAGGGACGGACTTAAACCCCAGGGGCGATATAGGCAAGGGGTTCATAATCTTCCACACTCCCGGTTCGGCGTTCACGGGAAAGATAGGGGAGAATACGGTGACTGCGGGTGCATTTAAGATCGGCGGCGACGGCTCAGGCGGCGACGTAGGCGCCGGGCCCGGGCTCCCGGTAATAGGCAATAACGTCCAGCTCGGCGTGGACGTATTGATACTCGGGCCGGTCACGATAGGGGATAATTGCTGGTTCCTTTCCCGCGCCACCGTTTACAAGAATATTCCCGCGGATTCGATAGTCGCGGGCACCCCGGCGAGGGTGATAGGCAAGGTCACCCCCGGCGCGAACATGTACGAAAGAAAGCAATAATGGGGACGTGTCACTTGGGGACAGGCCACTCAATGTCCATCACACAACTAATAAAATATATCCTTGAAGATAACCGCCGCAGGCGGATATTCATGCGCAAGAGCACGTCGTTCTTCGGCCTGCTCGCCGGCTTGTTTTCGCATATATCAATAGCGACAAGCATATACCGGCTCTCGCATTACTTCTTTTGCAAGCGGCTCGGGTTCATATCGAAGTTCTTCTACGTGCTTAACATCATGCTTTTCGGTCTGGACATCTCCCCGATGTCGGAGATAGGCCCCGGGCTGGTGATATGCCACCTCACCGGCAGTATCATACACGCCAAGATAGGCAAGAACGCGTTGTTATACGGGCAGAACGTTTTCGGCGGCGGCACAAAAGAGAACGACAAGGGATGGTACGGAGGCCCGATAGCCGGCGATAACTTAACGATGTACATCGGCGCGAAAATACTCGACACCGTTAAAGTCGGCAATAACGTATCGGTCGGCGCGGCATCCCTGGTGCTTGACGATGTCCCGGACAACAAGGTCGTTGCCGGCGCCCCCGCGAGGGTAATAAGGGAAAATAATGGCTAAGGACCTTTCGGTCATAATAGTCAACTGGAACACGGGCGCGCTCCTGCGCGACTGTGTGGAGAGCGTTTATCGCGAGACCAAAGAACATCCTTTCGAAATCATCATCGTCGACAACGCCTCGTCGGATAACAGCATCCCGCTCGCTGAAAAGGAATTCAAAGACGCTATCGTCATAAAGAACAGCAAGAATCTCGGCTTCGCGAAAGGCAACAACATCGGAGTCGAAGCCGCGGAAGGCAAATACGTCATCCTGCTTAATCCCGACACAAAAGTCCTCGATGGCGCGCTGGATAAAATATGCGATTACCTGGAAACGGCCGGCAATGACGTCGGCGCGGCCGGGCCTGTCCTGCTCAATAAGGACGGAAGTTTCCAGCCGCAGCAGGGGTACCGTTTTCCGGGCCTCGGGACGGCGTTCGCGCAATATTTCTTTTTGAGCCGCATATTCGGCCTGCCGGGGATATTCATGAACCGCCTGCCCGCGGCGAAAGTGCCGCGGCGCGTCGACTGGCTCTGCGGCGCGTGTTTCGCTTCGCCGAGGAAGATTTATAAAGAAATGGGCGGCCTCGACGAGAAATATTTCCTCTACGCCGAGGACATGGACCTCTGCTATCGCCTAAGGGAGAAGGGGTACAGGTCGGTCTTCCTTCCCGGCGCAGCCATAATGCATATCTCAAAACAAAGCACGTCAAAGCAGGGCGAAGAAGTGTCGAAATACCAGATCGAGGGGCTTAAGGATTTTTTCAGGACGAAAAATCCCGCGTGGAAGTACAAAGTATTCAAAGACATCCTTTTCGGAGGCCTCGCCGCGCGTTTTCTTGTATTTTCCGTGATATCGCGCGAGAAAGCGCGTTCAATGAGAATGCTGCTCAAATATGTCTATTCGTGAGGTCCGTAACAGCAAGGACATGTTCCTGGCGGCGGCGGCGGATCTCGCGTTAAGGCCGTTCGCTTTCATCGTGTCAATGTTCAGGGGCGGGAAGAAAGGCGCCGTGGCCGCGGATATAGCGGTAAAAAAAGTACTGATAATGCGCGTCGATAATATAGGCGACGTCGTCATGGTGACCCCGCTTGCGCGCGAACTGAAGAGAATATTCGGAGCCGCAAAGATAGACATGCTCGTAATGCCGGAGGCGGTGACCCTATTCAAGAAGAATCCTTATGTTGAAAATGTCATACCGTACCACGGTTACGGCACGATCGCGCAAGTCCGCCGGAACGGCTACAACCTCGCGATAGAGCCGAGGGGGGACATCAGGTATATATTCTTCCTGTTCCTGGCCGGCATAAGGCGCCGCGCAGGGTTTGACCGCGCCGGAGGGGCATACATGCTTACGGATGTAGTGCCATATGATCTCAGAATGTCCGTCTGCGAAAGGAATATGGAGATCGTCAGGTATTTTGACAAGGGCGCCGGGGCCGAGGAGTACTCCGAACTGTTCGAAACTGAGGCGGGAATTAAAGAGGCTGATGCCCTGCTCGCGGGGATCGGCGCGGGGAAAAGGATTTTGGGAATATTCCCGTGTTCCAAATTTGCAGCGAAAGAATGGGAGCCCGGAAAGTTCGGCATATTGGCGAAGAAGGCCTCGGATGACGGTTTTTTTCCAGTGATATGCGGCGCAAAAGGGGAGGCGGAGAAGTGTAAAAAGGCCGCCGATCTTTCCGGAGGCAGGGCCGTCAATTGCGCGGGCAAGCTTTCACTTGAGGGGCTCGTGAGTTTTATCAAGAGGTGCGAATGCGTCGTCGGCAACGACAGCGCGCCTGCCCGTATAGCGGAGGCGCTCGGGGTCCCCGCTGTCATCATATACGGGCCGATGGACCCCGATATCGTGAAACCGTGAAGGCCCGGCGGAAAGTTCAGGGCGGTATCCAAACGGCTGCCTTGCTCGTTCTGTAACAGCATGAAAGTCCTTCCGGAGAGATGCCGCGGAAGGGCCGTGCCCGAATGCCTCGAGAAGCTCGGAGTGGAGGAAGTATATTCGGCGTTCCGCGAGGTCGTCGCGGGATGACAGACGTCACAGTATCGATAGTCAATTACAACAGCCGCGCGGACCTGATCGGGTGCCTGGAGTCGCTGGGGGCGGCTAATGCAACTTTTGTTATCGATAACGCGTCCTCGGAATCCATAAGGGATCTTGAAGATAAGTGTAGATGGGCGCATTTCATTTATAACGAAAAGAACGTGGGCTTCGGCGCAGCGAATAATATCGCGCTAAAAAAGACAAGCACCAAATATTTCTTAATATGCAACCCGGACATACGCTTTAAAATGGGAGCGATAGAGGCGCTCGCCGGATATATGGACGCGCACGATGACGTCGCCATAGCCGGCCCGAAATTAGCCAACGAGGACGGGACCCTGCAGTATTCATGCAGGCGTTTCCCGACGCTGGCGACCTTCTTCGCGAGGGGATTCTTCCCCGGAAAGAAGCCGAAGTTCATGCGCGATTACCTGATGATGGACATCGACCGGTCTAAACCGATGGATGCGGATTGGGTGCTTGGGAGCTTCATGTTCGCGCGCTGCGACGCGCTCGCGAAGTTAGGCGGGTTCGACGAGAGCCATTTCATGTATTATGAGGATATCGACCTCTGCTACCGCGTTAAGAAAGCGGGTTTGCGCGTCGTATACGCGCCGCAGGCAGAGGCCGTGCATACATATAAGCGCGAGAGCGCGCAAGGGCTCTTCAACAGGCTGAAATTGCAGCATACGATAAACGCGATGAGGTTTTTTGCCAGGTATATAGGCGAAAGAAAGTGGAGGACGGTGATATGATCAATATGATAGTGTCAATAATGATGATGGGTGCCGCAATTACTACACAGAACGTAGATGGCCAAGCCCTTTCCTCTAAGAATTTCGGCACCTACATGGGCGGTGTTCTCGGTGTATGGGCTCCCGTAGAAGTCTACGAAAAAGAGATACCCTACGCCAAGGACCTGAATATCGGCATAACGCGCCTCAATACCGACTGCTGGGACGAGCTAGAGCCGTCGCGCGGGAAATTCACGTGGGATAAGCTGGACAAGATAGTCGACCTCCTGCGCCGCAACGATATCGATATCCTGTTCACAGTGCCGATATCCGCGAAATGGAACGCGAGCGGCGGTCCGACACGCGTGAATAATTTCGATATAGGCACGTCGCACTTTCCCGCGAAAGATCTCGGCGATATCGAGAGGTTCTGCGAGGCGCTGGCATCGCATTATAAGGGAAGGATAAAATATTACGAGGCATGGAACGAGCCGGACCTCTTCATATTCTGGAGGGGCAAGCCCGACGTCAAGGAATACATCGAGGTCCTGAAGAGGATGTACACGGGCCTCAAGAGGGGCGACCCGGACTGCAAGGTCC
>JBAZFE010000100.1:0-4917 GCA_041653555.1 Candidatus Omnitrophota bacterium | reverse complement strand
ATAAAGAAGGCAAAGGCCGCCGTCCCCAACGCGAATATCCTCGGTGTGCTGATCCAGGAGATGGCCATGGGCGGAAAGGAAGTCATCCTCGGGATGACGAAGGACCCGCAGTTCGGCCCGATGCTTATGTTCGGCCTCGGGGGCATATACGTAGAGGTGCTCAAGGACGTCGCTTTCAGGATAGCGCCGATCACGCCGCGCGAGGCAGGAGAGATGATAGATTCGATAAAATCCGTAGCTCTGCTTAAGGGCGCGCGCGGGGAGAAGCCGGCCGATATAGATTCCATAAAGGAAGGCCTGCTGAGGTTGTCGCAGATGGTGACCGACTTCCCGATGATAAAGGAACTCGATATTAACCCGCTCAAGGTATTTTCCGCGGAAGGAAAGGGCGGTTCGATAGCGATAGACGCGAGAATAAGCATAGACCTGGAAAAAAAATAATAAATGGACTCCGCTGAAGACAGGAAGACCCCTCTTTATGAGGCCCATAAGGGCCTCGGCGCAAAAATAGTATCTTTCCACGGCTGGCTTTTGCCCATACAGTATACCGGCATCCTGGAAGAGCATAATGCCACGCGTACAAAGGCCGGGCTTTTTGACGTCTCGCATCTCGGCAAACTCGAGGTATCGGGCAAGGCCGCGAAGCCATTCCTGCAAAAGATATTCACCAATAATATGGACAAGGCCGTTCCCGGCAAGATAGCATATTCCCCGCTCTGTAATGACCTCGGAGGCATACTTGACGACGCGTTCATCTATGGCGCCGGCGGGGACAGGTACATCCTCATAGTCAACGCCTCGACCTTCGAAAAAGACCTCGCCTGGATGGCCTCGCATAACAGCGAGGGCGCCTCGATAAAAAATATAAACGATTCGCTCGGCGGCATCGCGATACAGGGGCCCGCCTCGGAAAAGATAATGATGGGCCTGAGCAATACGGAAAAAGGCTTGGCGGCCCTGAAGCACCGGCGTTTCGTCGAGACGAAGGTATGCGGCCATTACGCGCTCCTCTCAAGGACGGGCTATACCGGCGAGGACGGGTTCGAGATGTTCGTGCCTGCCGGGAAGTCCGTAGAGGTCTGGAACGCTATATTATCGGCAGGTAAGCCGTACGGGCTGGTCCCCGCGGGCCTCGGCTCAAGGGATACGCTGCGCCTCGAGGCCGGCTGCCCGCTCTACGGCAATGACGCTGACGAGACCAGGACGCCGCTCGAAGCCGGCTTCATGTGGGCGGTCGACATGGATAAGGATTTCATCGGGAAGAAAGCGATAGCGGAGCGCTCGGCGCGCGGCGCGAAAGAGGTCCTCGCGGCGTTCGAGATGCTCGAAAGGGCGATACCTCGCACGGGCTATGCCGTCGAGAAGGGCGGCTCGGCGATCGGCGCCGTAACGAGCGGCTCGTGGTCGCCTACGTTGAAAAAAAATATCGGGTTCGCATATGTGACGCCGGGCAACGCGGCTGTAGGCAATGCGATCGATATAGTCGTGCATTCGGAGAGGAAGAAGGCCGTCGTGGTCAAGGCCCCATTTTACAGGAGAATAAAATAATGGCTGACACCGGAAAACTGCTTTTTACTAAGACGCATGAATGGCTCAGGATAGAAGGTAATGTGGGATATGTCGGGATATCCGACCACGCGCAGAAAGAGATCACGGATGTCGTATTCGTAGAGCTCCCTAAGATAGGCAAGGAAGTCGTTAAGGAAGGCGAGGCCGCGGTCATCGAATCGGTCAAAGCCGCATTTTCGATATATGCGCCGGTATCAGGCAAGATAATCAAGGCCAACGGCGCGGTCGAGAAGGACCCGTCAATAGTCAACAAGTCGCCTTATGATGACGGCTGGTTCTTCGCGATAGAGTTAAAGGACATCAAAGAGGCGGATACCCTCATGTCCTTTAAGGATTATGAGGAATTCATAAAGAGCGGAGCCCATTGATTTGAAATATTCGCCGCACACCGATAAAGACAAGAAAGAGATGCTCGCCGCGATAGGCGTATCTTCCGCCGAAGAGTTCTTCGGCGCGATACCCAAAGGCCTGCGCGCAGGGAAGCTCGACCTGCCGGAGGGGATATCCGAACTCGAACTGAAAAAGTCCATCTGTGAAATGGCCGATAGGAACTACTCTACGAACAAACTGATATCTTTCCTCGGAGGCGGCGCCTACGAGCATCATATCCCCCAGGTCGTGGAGAGCATCATCTCCAGGGGCGAATTCCTCACCGCTTATACTCCCTACCAGGCGGAAGCCAGCCAGGGGACGCTTCAGGCGATCTACGAGTACCAGAGCCTGATATGCGAACTCACCGGAATGGACGTCGCCAATGCCTCGATGTATGACGGGGCTTCCGCGTTGGCGGAAGCGGCCATGCTGGCCGTAAGGGAGACGGAGAGGAAGCGCGTGATATTCCCTGAATCCCTGCACCCTGAGTACAAGCAGGTCATTAGAACATACATGCAGGGATATAAAATAGGATTCATCGAGATCCCGCATGCCGGCGGCGTCTACAACGAAGCCATTCTCAAGAAGGAGGTCGATGATGATACCGCATGCGTCATCGTGCAGAACCCGAATTTTTTCGGATGCATAGAGCACGCCGACAGGATCGAATCGATATGCCACGCGAAGGGCGCGCTGCTTATCGCGTCAGTGAACCCCATCTCATTGGGAGTGCTCAAATCACCCGGCGAGTATAACGCCGATATCGCGGTCGGCGAAGGCCAGCCGCTCGGTATACCTCTTTGCTACGGAGGGCCCTACCTGGGTTTCTTCGCGGTAAAGGAAAAACATATGCGCAGGATGCCGGGAAGGGTGGCCGGCATGACGAAGGACATAGACGGCAAGCGAGGTTTTGTCCTTACGATGCAGGCGCGCGAACAGCATATCCGCCGCGAGAAGGCGACATCGAATATCTGCTCGAACGAGGGCCTTATGGCGCTGGCGGCCTGCGTCTATCTCTCATCGATAGGCAGGGAGGGCATCAAGGAGATCGCGCGGCAGAACGTGATGAAGAGCCATTACATGAAGGAGAAGATACTGAAGTTGAGCGGTTTTGAGCTCTTCTCGGACACGCCGTTCTTCAACGAGTTCGTTGTAAGGTGCGGCAAGGACCCCGAAAAGATAATCGGGGACCTGCTGAAGCACGGGATAATGGGCGGCCTGCCCCTTGGCAGGTTCTACCCGGGCATGAAGAATTGCATGTCGATCTGCGTGACCGAAACGAAATCGAAGGCGGAGATGGACAGGTTCGCCGAAGTCCTGAGCAAACACTGAAAACGCTGAAAGTGGAAAAACTCATATTTGAAATAGGTTCCGCGGGAAGGAAGGGTTATTCGCTTCCGAAGCTCGACGTCCCCGACGCCGAGATGAAGTCGCTTATCCCGCAGGATATGCTTCGCAAGTCCGAAGCGGCGCTTCCGGAAGTCAGCGAACTCGATTGTGTCCGCCATTTCACGCGCCTCTCGCAGCTGAACTATTCGGTCGACACCAATTTCTACCCGCTCGGATCATGCACTATGAAATATAACCCGAAGGTCAACGAGAAGATGGCGTCCCTGCCGCAGTTCGCGGACCTGCACCCTTACCAGCCGGAGTCGAGCGTCCAGGGCATGCTGGAACTCCTTTATGGGACCGAGCAGATGCTCTGCAAAATATGCGGGATGGACGCTTTTACCTTGCAGCCGGCCGCGGGAGCTCACGGCGAGCTGACCGGAATGCTCATAGTCCGCGCGTACCATACGTCGAAGGGCAACCCGCGCAAAAAAGTCATCATACCGGATTCGGCCCACGGGACTAATCCCGCGAGCGCCGCGTTATGCGGATACGAGGTGGTCACGGTCAAGTCCGACAAGAACGGCAGGATCGACCTCGACGCGCTTAAGGCCGTCGTGGACTGCGAGACGGCCGTCATGATGCTGACAAACCCGAGCACGCTCGGGCTTTTCGAGAAGAACGTCCGGCAGATAGCCGATATAGTTCATAAGGCGGGCGCGTTGCTCTATCTCGACGGGGCGAACATGAACGCGCTAATCGGCATCGCGAGGCCCGGCGATATGGGTTTCGACATCTGCCATGTCAACCTGCATAAGTCATTTTCCACGCCTCACGGCGGGGGCGGCCCCGGTTCGGGCCCGGTCGGAGTGGCCGCCGCGCTGTCGGATTTCCTGCCGGTGCCGCGTGTGAAGATAAAGAGGAATAAGTACGTCCTGGACGCCGAATCGAAAAAGTCGGTCGGAAGGGTCCGCGCTTTTTACGGGAATACAGGGGTCATAATAAAGGCCTATTGTTATATGAAGTCGCTTGGATGCGACGGGCTGAAGGACGCCACGATAGAGGCGGTCCTTAACGCGAATTACCTTAAGGCCAAACTTAAGGATCATTACACGCTGGCTGTCGATGACGAGCCCTGCATGCACGAATTCGTGCTTACCGGAAAGGACAAGAAGTCCTTCGGGGTCAAGACGCTCGATATAGCCAAGCGCCTCCTCGACTACGGATTTTATGCCCCGACGATCTACTTCCCGCTTATCGTGGAAGAGGCGATAATGATAGAGCCGACCGAGACGGAGTCGAAGGATACGCTCGACTCGTTCGCCGAGACGATGATAAAGGTCGCCAATGAAGCGAAGTCCGAGCCCGGGCTGTTGACATCCGCCCCGCACTCCACGCCGGTGCGCAGGCTCGACGAAGTATTAGCGGCAAGGGAACTCAACCTCAGATGGAAAAGACCTGGCGCCTGATAGTCGAAGGTGAACGCGAGCCCGCCATGAACATGGCCGTTGATGAAGCGATAATGGCCAAGGTGGCCGACGGCAGCTCGATGCCCGCCCTGCGCATATATAAGTGGCTTAACCCCTGCATATCGGTCGGGAAATTCCAGGATATTGACGTGGCGTCCGGCACGGAGGTCGTCAGGCG
>JBAZFE010000099.1:0-4930 GCA_041653555.1 Candidatus Omnitrophota bacterium | reverse complement strand
ATCACAATTGCCCAGCAAAGACAAGGATTTTTTGGCCAATTCCCTGTAATATGGGGGATCCATGAGGATTATATCGAAGACGGCGCCGTCCCGCGCGAGCCTGTCTATCGCGGCTATCGAATCGGCGCAGATCACATCCGCGCTTTCAGGCCTGCCGAGGCCCAGCCCTTCCAGGTTATCCCTGATCGCCTTGATCGAGGCACGGCTGTTATCGACAAAGGTGCACGAGGCCGATCCCCTGCTCAACGCCTCTATGCCAAGCGCACCCGAGCCCGCGAACAAGTCGAGCGCCTTGGAACCCGCTACGGATTCCCCGAGTATGTCGAATATGGCTTTACGGACGTTATCGAGCGTGGGCCTTATGCCGCCCGGCGCCTTTATTATCCTGCTTTTATGTATTCCGCTTGTTATCCTCATCCGGGAATTTCCTCCTGACTATATCCCTAAGACACGCATTGCCGGGCTTCGCCAGCCCGGGATCTGAGTTGACCAGGCCGAAAGCCTCCTTGCGCGCCGCCTCCAGCTGCCTTACGTTCGCGACAAGGTTGGCATACCGGAGCTCGGGCAGCCCATGCTGCCTCGTCCCGAAGAACTGTCCCGGGCCGCGCAGCTGCAGGTCTTCTTCCGCTATATCGAACCCGCTCGTATTACCGATAAGGGCTTTTATGCGCTTCCGCGCCGTTTCCGACCCCGTGTCCGAGATCATTATGCAGTATGAGCGCTGGTTGCCCCTGCCTATCCTGCCGCGCAGCTGGTGCAGTTGGCTCAACCCGAACCGCTCCGGATTCTCTATGAGCATGACCGAGACATTGGGATTATCAATGCCCACTTCGACCACGGTAGTCGAGACGAGTATCTGCACCTTGCCCGACCCGAAATCCCGCATTACGCGTCCTTTCTCTTCGTTGTCGAGCTTCCCGTGGACCAGGCCCACCTTCAATCCCGGGAATACACCGTCCTTGAACCTGCCGTACATCTCAATCGCCGCTTTCAGTTCCCCGCCCTTGCCGCCTTTTGCCTTCTTTATAAGCGGGCATACTATGAATGCCTGGCTGCCGGCGGAAACTTCCTGCGCGATGAACTTGTATATACCCTCGCGCCTCTCCTCGCCGACCAGGTATGATTTCGACGGTATCCTTCCCTCCGGCATCTCATCGAGGATCGAAAGGTCCAGGTCGCCGTAAAGCGTCATCGCGAGAGTCCGCGGTATCGGCGTGGCGGTCATAAAAAGCATATCCGGGTTGATCCCTTTTTGCTTCAACTGCACCCTCTGGTCGACGCCGAACTTGTGCTGCTCGTCCACTACGGAAAGGCCGAGGCTCTTGAACTTGACGCCCTCCTGTATGAGCGCGTGCGTGCCGACCACGATGTTCGCGCGCCCCTCTTCTATCATCCGCAGGGCGTCCTCCCTCGCCTCATCAACGACGCTGTTGGTCAACAACACGCAATTGACGCCGAGGGGGCTCAGGAGCCTGTTGAGGCCGGCGAAGTGCTGCTGCGCGAGTATCTCCGTAGGCGCCATCAACGCGCCCTGGTAACCGTTGGAAACCGTCAGCACGAGCGCGTGAGCGGCGACGACGGTCTTTCCCGACCCGACGTCACCCTCAAGCAGGCGGTTCATCGGCTTTGCGCTCGCCATGTCCTTTTCGATATCCGCTATGGCCCGTTCCTGGGCGTCGGTCAATTTGAAAGGCAGCAGGGCCTTGAACGACCCGATGAGCTCTCCACCCGTCTTGTGCGCGACGCCGGTGCCCAGTTCTTTTATCTTTTGCCTCCTCTGCGCGAGGGCAACCTGCAGCACGAAAAATTCGTCAAATACCACCCTCTCGTACGCGGCCATGCGAAGCTCCTCGCTCACGGGAAAATGCATATTGAGGAGGGCCTGGTTGAGCGCGGGCAATTTGTTCCTTGCCCTTATCTCTTCCGGAAGGAATTCCTCCGCATCGTCAAGATACCTGTCGAGCATGTTCTTAATGATGCTGCGCATCCCCCTCTGGCTTATCCCTTCCGTTAGGGGATATATCGGGACTATCCTTCCGGTGTGTATCGTCTCCTTGCCTTCGTCGTTGACTATCTCAAACTCGGGGTTGCACATCTGGAGGTCCTTGTTCTTCTCAACCTTGCCGTAGAGGACGACTTTGTCGCCGGCCTTGAAGACATCCTGCATGTAGGGCTGGTTGAACCAAAGGGCATATATCACGCCGGTATCGTCGCCGAAAGCCATCTTGTATACGGACATACCCTTGCCCCGTCCGAAGCGGGGGCGGCCGCTGCGCACGCCCGAAGTCAGGACCTCGCCCCTTACCGCAGCGTGTGCGCCTTCCTTGAGTTCGTTGATAGGATTGAAACTGCTGCGGTCTTCATACCTGCGGGGAAAATGGTAAAGCAGATCCTCGACAGTATCGATATCGAGCTTCTTTAGTATCTCGGCCCGCGCCGGGCCTACGCCCTTCACAAACCGGACCGGGATATCGCCTAAAGGCTGCTTTTTACTGTTGATGTTTTTGCCCTGATATGCTATCATTGTACCCTCAATGATACATTAAGGAGGAAGTAATGTCAAAAGTATGCGATATATGCGGAAAAGGCAAGATGGCCGGAATGAAGATCAAGCGCCGCGGTATGGCCAAGAAGGACGGCGGTGTCGGGCGCAAGATAACCGGCAGGAGCATAAGGCGCTTTACCCCGAATCTGCAGAAGATCAAGGTCAATATGAAGGGCACGATAAAAACGCTCAAGGTCTGCACCGCCTGCATCAGGTCGGGTAAGATAGTAAAAGCATAAACCCCGACGGGGTTAAAGCTTAGTTCTTAAGTCCTTAAGCTGCAGCTGTATCATCTCCTGCCCCTGCCAGATATTAATAGAAGGCGTAAAAGCGAGATCGAAGTTTAACGAGGCGGAATCGAGTTTGTAATCCAGGGCTTTCCTGAAACCGACCGCCTCGTAAGTCATCTCTCCGTCCGTCACCCATATCTTAAGCGTATTCGAGCCTAGGACCTTCGGCGGCGACTTAAGCGTAAGCCCCTTTACCGCGAAGACCGGTTTCCTGTTCCCCATCCCGTAGGGCTCCAGCATCGCGAGTTCCTTCATCAGTTTCGGGGTAATATCCTTCAGTGATATCCAGGCATCGATGTTCAGGGTCGGTATCAGGTCGAGCGGCTGGAGCACCTCGTGCGCCACCGCGTTTATGCTGTCGCGGAAAATCCCGACGCTCTCCTTTGATATCGTTATGCCCGCGGCGTGCTCGTGGCCCCCGAACTCTATCAGGTGCTTGCTGCATTTGGAAAGCGCGTCGAACAGGTGGAATTTCTTTATCGACCTTCCGGAACCTTTCCCGCGGCCGAGGCCGTCCTCGCCGAAAGCGATGAGTATCGTCGGCCGGTAGTACTTCTCCGCGATACGCGAGGCGACTATCCCTATTACCCCGGGATGCCATTTGTCGCCGTGCAGGACTATGACCCTGTGTTCCTTAAAATTCACCTCGCGCTCGACTTTGGAGACGGCTTCCTTCAATATCATCTCCTCCATCTTCTGCCGTTCGCGGTTGCTCTTGTCCAATCCTTCCGCGAGCTTAAGCGCTTCTTCCTTGTCTTCGGTCAGCAGTAATTTTAGAGAGTGCGATGAGGAGTTCATCCTGCCTGACGCGTTTATGCGCGGGCCGAGGATGAAACCGACCGTCTCGGAATGGAACTCCTTCTTCCTCCCTATCCCTGCGACTTCTATCAGCGCGCGCAGCCCCGCCCTTTTCGTCTTCGCGAGATATTCCAGCCCGTGTTTAACGAGTATCCTGTTCTCCCCGGTGAGGGGCGCGACATCGGCGATCGTCCCGAGCGCGACAAGGTCGAGGTCATTTTCGAGAGACTGCTGCGGGCCGGGATGCGGATGCTTTAAAGACTTCCTTAATGCCTGCGCAAGTTTATAGACGAGGCCTACGCTGGCGAGATGTTTATACGGGTAGCCGGAACCCGGCACGAGCGGGTTTAAAATACCGTATGCGTGAGGTATCCTGCCTTCTATCGGTTCATGGTGGTCGATTATAAGCGAATCTATACCCCGTTTGTTGAGGAAATCTATCTCATCCGCCGCGGTGATTCCGCAGTCGACGGCGACCGCGAGCTTCATTCCTTCCTTGCCGGCCTTTTCGAGCGCCTCGAGGTTAAGGCCGTAGCCCTCCTTGACGCGGTCGGGTATGTAATTATGGACGTCGGCGCCGTATGCCTTAAGCGTATTGAAAAGCAGCGCGGTCGCGGTAAGCCCGTCGACATCATAATCGCCGAATATTATTATCTTATCTTTGTTTTCAACGGCTGACCTTATCCGTTCGACGGCCCTGGGCATGTCCTTGAAAAGGAAAGGGTCATGGAGTGACTTCAGGTCGCAGGTAAGGAAGGCTCTCGCTTCATCGGCCGACGCGACGCCCCTCTTCAGGAGCAGGTTCGCGACTATCGGGGAGATGCCGGAGGCCCCGGAAAGGCCCTTCGCGGCATTTGCGGCATCCGGTGTCCCTATCTCCCAGGCCTTCTGCATATTATGCCGGCTCTATATGGACCATTACGTCGGTGACGCCCGGGAATTTTTCCCGGATGAGTTTCTCAATAGCGGTCGAGAGGTCATGCGCCTTTCCGACGCTCATGTTCCTGTCTACCGTAATATGCAGGTCGACATGGACATCGTCCGTCCGGCCGCGCGTCCGTATCCTGTGGCAGCCTACCACTTCTCTAAGCTCGCAAAGGGCCTCTGTGATCTGCTGGGAATTGATCACCGCATAATCGGTAAGGACCCTCGAGCTGTCCATGAGTATCCCGACGCCGACATAGCCGATCAGCACGGATATGACCATGCCCGCAATGACGTCTATTATAGGTAGGCCGAGCCTCACGCTTACCAAGCTTACGATGACCATGATGGAAGCCAGGATATCGGAGCCCGT
>JBAZFE010000098.1:0-4939 GCA_041653555.1 Candidatus Omnitrophota bacterium | reverse complement strand
GCGGCTTTAGCCTTGGCCTTAGGCTCGGCCTTCTTGGCCTTTTTCACATCTACTTTTTTCGTCTCTTCTTTAGTTTTTTTCATTTATTTTCCGGCCAGCTCTTTCGCGCTCTTAAGCATCTTTTCCGCGGTCTTCTCGCCGATACCCTTTATTTTAGTAAGTTCCTCTACGGACGACTCCGCTATCTTTGCGATAGTATCCAAACCCGCGCCTTCGAGCAGCGCTTTTGTCTTCGCGCCGACCCCGCCGACCGAAGATATATCTTCCGCAGCTTCTTTCGCGCCGGGCTTGTCCATCACAGCCTCGGCCGCGGCCTTCGCCGCGCCCTCGACGGGCACGACTTTCGGCTTTATATCTATCTCCCATCCGGTAAGCTTGGACGCAAGCCTCACGTTCTGGCCCTTCTTGCCGATAGCCAGGCTCAACTGGTCGTCGTCGACCGTAACCTGCGCGGTCTTCGCGTCTTTCTCGAGCTTTATCGTCGATATCTTGGCCGGGTTAAGTGAAGCCAGTATATATTCTTTCGTATCGTCGCTCCAGCGGACGATATCTATCTTCTCGCCCTGGAGCTCTTTTACTATATTTTTTACGCGCGAGCCCCTCATGCCTACGCACGCGCCGACGCAATCGATCTTCTCGTCCTTGGAAAACACCGCTATCTTCGTCCTGTCACCGGCTTCCCTGGAGATCGACTTTATCTCTACGATGCTCTCATATATCTCTGGTATCTCGAGCTCAAAGAGCTTCTTAACAAGCCCCGGGTTCGCGCGCGAGAGGACTATCTGCGGTCCCTTGCCGGTCTTCTTCACTTCCAGCACAAGGGCTTTTATCCTGTCGCCCTGCCTGAAGTTCTCCTTCGGGGACTGCTCGCTCTTCGGTATGAAGCCCTCCGTCTTGCCGAGGTCGACGATTATATTGCCCTTCTCGAAACGGTATACCGTTCCGTTGACGACGCTGCCGACGCGGCTGTTGTAATCGGTGAATATGACGTCGCGCTCCGCCTCGCGTATCTTCTGGATTATTATCTGCTTGGCGGTCTGCGCGGCGATGCGGCCGAAATCCTCGGACCTTATCTCTTTCACGCCCGAGAAGACCTTGACCTCGCCGTTCTTCCTGTCTATCTTAACCGTAACGTCGTCGGACTGCGTGCCGAGCGCCTTCTTCGCGGCGCTGACCAGCGCGCTCTCGACGGCCGTCATGAGTATCTCGCGGTCGATGCCTTTTTCTCTTTCGAGATGGTCAAATACTGAAAGTAATTCTCCGTTCATGGTTGTTTCCCTCTAAAAGTCAAGATGCAGCTTCGCTTTAACGATCACGTCCCGCGGCAATACCACCTCATTGCCATCGGACAGTTCTATTTTAATGCTATCCTCGCCTACCCATTTAAGCGGCGCCGAATACTCCCATTTGCCGTCGACGGGCGCGCTCAACACTATATCCAGTTCCTTGCCGATCACCCTCTCGAAATCGCCGGTCTTCGCCAGTTTCCTGTCAAGCCCGGGCGACTGCACCTCGAGCATGTAATGGCTCTCGATGATTCCGGCCTCTTCCAGTATCCCTTCAATCCTGCGGCTCAGCATGCTGCACTCGCCTATGCTGATCCCGTTGCCCTTGTCGACGGTAAAACGCATGGCCATGCCCCCGCTCTCATGCCTGTAGGTCAGGTCGACAAGCTCGACGCCTGCCTCTGAAAGCGCCTGGGCCGTAAGTTCCCGTATTTTTTCCAAAATTACGTTATCTTCCATGCCTGCCTGTGGTTATTGCGCAAAATACCGAAAAAAGACAACAAAAAAAGGAGGTAGAACTTACCCACTCCTCCTTGTGTAGTGGACTTAAATTGTACTTATATTTATACTACTCTAGGACGGGATTGTCAAGCGTTTTATTCGACAATTTTGGAGAAGGTTTCCGTCTCTACGGCATCTCCCGAGAATACGGTCCTTGAGCCCACGGCCTTAAGCGATTGCATGCCGTCGATTACCGGATAGACGGCCTTTTCAAGCCAAAGTTGGACTACGGCGCCGTCAAAATTCGACATCGGATCCTTGCCCTGCTGCTGGCCTCTCGCCTGGAACTGGTCGAGCTGCGCCTTGTCCGCCTCGAGCATAGACCCCTTCTCCCCTATCTTGGCATCAAGCTCAGCCGCGGCTTCGGGGGTAACGGCCGGGTCGGCGCGTTTCGCCTTCAGGTCCGCCGCCTCTTTCTCCAGGGCCTTTATATCCTCTTCGAGCTTGTCCGTCTGGGCCGCCATCATGTCCTTGTACTTCTTCTGCTGCTCCGTCATGAATGTCATCCACCTGATGCCCCATTCACAGAGGCCTTTGGCCTTCTGCAGGAGCGTGTCGACCTTCACGAAACACACCCTGTTGGCGGGTTCCATCAAGCCGTGGTTTACGGCCTTGAATTCCTCGTTCTCAAAGAGCGACTTTGAGGCCCCCGAATAGGAATCTATCGATCCCTTTATCGGGCTGCGGCTCAGCGATATCAGGAAATAATCGCCCACGTAGCAGAACGACGGCTGGAATGTCAGGCCGAACGGTAGGTTCAGATATTTAATATCAACGCCTTTGTAAGATTCCGATTGGCCGCTCGGATTCCCGCCCTGGAACAGCCCCGACAGGAGCTTGTCTATAGCCTGTTTCTTGTCTATCTTTAAGAAGACGACGAACTCCGGCATCGGTATCATCCCGTCGAGGTTTATATCCGTAAGGCATACGCCCGTCTCGTCGCCGAGCGCCGGTATCAGGTCGTTTTCCACGCTCATGCCTATTTGTTTCTCGAAGCCGGCGATCATATCGTTAAAGGTCGGGCCCTGGTTCGCCTTGGCCGCCTCTTTGCCTATCTCTTCCTTTAGGTATTTCCAGTATGATTTCCATTCAAAGGTGCCCCAGTCGTAATATATCGCGTTAGCGGGGGCGAGCTTTAACGCGGTATTCTTGCGCGCCTTGACCGAATAGAAACTCTTGAAGAAAGGCATCAGCTTCGACCTGTCGATGCTGACAAATATCCTCTCCTTGGCTATCTTGCCGGGGTATTTCGCGTAGCTGAAAGTCTTGAAGCCGGCGTACATGTCAACGGACTTGTTTACCTGGGCCCGGACCGCCTGCTGGGGGTCCAACGGCGAGGTTTCCTTGGGCGCCGGTATCGATTCCGCTAAACGTTTAATGCCGGACATCATTTGTTCTATGTCACCGAACGCGACGGTATCGGCGCCTTTCGGGAACTTTGACATCGCGGCGGTATAGTCCTTGTCCTGCGCGAGCGAAAGCGCCTTTTTGTCGGCGACGTCGCAGCTGGAGGCCGCGGCCTTCTTGCCGAACCCGATAACGAGCATGTCCCTGATCTGGACGTACGCGAGGCTTATTTTATCGTCGAGCTTTACGACGGTTATCTTCCTGCCCTTGTAATTCTCTTCTACTACCTCGTATTTCCTGCCTGCCTTATTGAATATCTTCGCGAGGAAATCTATGAACTTCGTCTCGGGCTTGACCCTCGTGACCAGCGTGAAATTCGACGCCATGTCGAGGAAAGCTTCGGGAGTTAGTTCGCCCGCCTTCAGCGGGTATACCGCGACCGCTATCTCCTTGCCGAAATATTTCTCGAGGACCAGCCCGCCGATGAAGCTCGTCAGCTCCGTCCTGGCGGCCTTGAACTTCTCGACGTCTTCCTTCTTCGCCCCGCTCTTCTCCAGAAGCATGTCTATATCTATCTTCTCGATGTTCTTGCAGAGCTTCGAGGCCTTGAACTCCTTTACCTGCTTATCGACTTCGGAGAACTTCGCGAAAAATACGGCATCAGCCGGGAGGATGGCCTCTATCGCGGGCGGTTTCGCCGCGAAAGTAAAGTAAACGCCTGCGGCAACCGCGACGACGGCCACCGATATGATAGTTATAATAAGTGCGGATTTTTTCATGGAGTTCTCCTGTTTTGGGTATTATACCATATGAAGCCCAGGAACGGAAGACCTGCGAGAAGAAGCGCAAAAGTCGAGGGCTCGGGGATGGGATAATCAGAATTATACCTTATGCTTCCCCTGTTCCACGCGTCCTCAAAACCCCCGTCATACTGGACAAAATCCGCCGCAAAGGTCAGCACCTCGTCATGGACGCCGTAGGTTACCTCGTAAACGTCAAAATATCCGAGCAATGTATTGTTGCCTCGTCCATATCCGGAAAAACTTAACCCGGGATAGGCCTCTTCCTGAAAAGGAAACCTGGTGGCATCAGCGTAGTGCCCCGGAAGAAGAACTGCATCATAAGGTGCCGCAAGATCCAGGCTGAAACTCCTTTGGGCCTGATCGTCAGGATTTGTCGCGAAATCATTTATACCGAACGATACGCCGTTATCATAGTTACGTGAGGCAAAAAACGCAAAGCCGTCTTCCCTCGTGACCGCAACCGTCTCGCCCCCGCCTACCCAGCTGAAAGGCGAGCTAGTGTAATATAATATCGTGCTCGCCTCTATCCGGACGGTAAATACGGATGATACCATTATTAATGCAGTTATAATACCGATAGCAATTTTATTCATTTCTGCTTTTCCTCCGGTTTATATTTCTGCGCCTTCTCCAGGTATATCGCAGCCTTCTCAGCGTCTCCGTCTTTCGCGCACATCTCGCTTAAATAGTAATAACACTCATAACATACCGAGCCAAGCTGCTCCGCCATTTCGAAAGCACTCCTAGCCAGCGTAAACCTCTCCGTCAAGTAATACGATATCCCGATGTTGTCCCAGGCATCCACGCTGTACGGATTCAGCTCAAGGGACGCGTAATAGTCCCTTATCGCCGACTCATTGTCGCCTTTCTTGAAATAATTGTACCCGCGATTACTATAGGCGAGAGCGTTATGCGGGTCCTCCTTTATCAGCTTATCGTATTCGGATATCGCCCTGTCTATATCCCCTTTTTCCGAAAAAGCAAAAGCCCGGTCAAAACGCG
>JBAZFE010000097.1:0-4985 GCA_041653555.1 Candidatus Omnitrophota bacterium | reverse complement strand
ATAGAACTCATAGTCGTCATGACGATAATAATGATGCTGGCGGGTCTTGTCGCAGGGGCCGCATCATCGGCGAGGCAGCGCGCGCTGGTAGCGCGTACCCGTTCCATGATAGCTGCTATAGAGACGGGCCTGGGCATGTTCCAGTCCGACCTTGGCGGTTATCCGAACAGCGGCAACACGAACCTGTATACCTGCCTCATGACCAATAACGGCGGCACCTATATGCTCGGAACGGTATCCGCGACAGTGGTGCCCACGAGCAACTGGGCGGGGCCGTACATGATTTTCAAGGATAACGACCTCACCGGCGGCAATACGATCATAGACGCGTGGGGCACCGCCTTGACCTATACGAGGCCCGACGCCGCGCACGGCGGCAGCTACATAGACATAACTTCGAACGGGCCGGATAAGGCCGCCGGCGGTACGGACAACATTACGAACTGGTCCAGATAGGCGGTTCTTAGCAGGGGGATGAGATGAAAAGGAGCGGATTCACCCTCATTGAGATCGTGATATCGCTTTCTATCCTGGCGATCGGCCTAGTGGGGATCCTTTCACTCTTTCCCATAGGTTTTGATTCCGCCAGAAGGTCGGTAAGCGCGACCCAGGCGACCATCCTAGCGCACGAGCACCTGGAAGAATTAAGGAACAACGGCTATCCTGCTCTCGGCTCCACCTCCGGCACATTCACGGACCCTGCCTACTCATGGACCCAGACAGTCACAACTACGACGGTAACCGGCCTGAGGCAGGTCATTTGCACCGTGACCTGGGCACAGGGGAACAGGACATTCCAGAGGGCATTCACCACAAATGTCGCGAACAGGTAGGGGTCCTATAACCGGCAGGGCCGGGCTCACTCTCGTCGAGATACTCGTCGTCTCGGTCATATTCACTATAGTCGTATTATCCCTGTTCACGGTGTTAAAGGGCGCGATCGATTCCTGGCGCAAATCCGAGACACTGCTGGACATGTACCAGAACGCGAGGTTCGCGCTCGGACTTATGCAGAAGGAGATACCCGCCGCCGTCCTGTACCAGGGATCGAACGATACCGGCCACTGGACGAAATTCGAGGGCCATAACCTCGGAACGGCTGAGATAGTCAAGGGCGCGGCTTCCGTCGCGGATGAGGTGTTCTTTGTCAGCCCTGTCGGCGGGAACCCGGGGCATCAGGACCTCTGTGAGGCCGGATACTGGCTGCGCAGCGACAATTGCCTGATGCGGCATTTCGAATATTTTGACGGGACGACAATACCGGTAGTATATGATTTTTCGGTGAATAACGCCGGGACCTCCTCCGACGACGTGATAGCGCGCAACGTTACGGCCCTGGAGTTCACGTATTATTACAGGTCCGCGTCGGGCGGCCTTCCTACGGCAACAGCCGTGGCGTGGGATTCGGGGCAGGACCTGCTTAACGGCAGCCCCACCCAGAATTTCGGCGACGACGGCAACGCGAAGATACCGGACGGCCTTCCTAACGCGGTCGGCGTATCGATAACGATACAGAGCCGGGACGGGCTGCAGCACAGGACTTTTACAGATTTCATACATATGCCATAGGCGGTAATATGAATACGATCCGGAAAAAGAAAGGTGTAGCGCTTATAATTGCCGTCGGCGTGCTGGCGCTTGTCGCGATGATAGCGACAAGTTTTGCCATCAACATGCAGATGGAGTATAAGGGCGCCCTGAACTTCGTCAACCAGGCCCAGGCCACTGATATGGCCCAGGCCGGCATCGACAGGGCCATCGCCGATATCCGCTCCTGGGTCGCTAATAATGACTATAATGCCGTCATGGCCGATATCGCCGCAAATTATCCGTCGCCCGGCACCGAAGTGAATATTCCCGGAGGCAGCTACCGGGTCTTCGTCGAGAGGGAGGACCAGAAGGTAAACATCAACGCATTGGATGAGACGGATTACCCGTGGATAGAGTCGTTGATCGCCGCCGGACTGAGCAATGCCGATATAGCCAGGATGATAGATTACAGGGACCCTGACTCCAACGCTCTGACGCAGATCCTCCTTTCCACCGGGCCCGCCGCCGCAGCAGGTAGCGAGACTAACGCAAAGAACGCCCCTTACGCTACAGTCGAGGAATTGCGCCTGGTCCTTAACGATGACGCGAAATATAACGCTGTAAGGGACATAGTGACGGTATACGCCCCGCTGATACAGGGCGGGCTTATATGCAGGGGCTATACGAACAGCAGGGATGCATGGAGCAGGGACACGATCCTGTCGCTGAACTATTACTCCGGCAAGGTCATCGAACTGGGTGCCATGAAAGAAGCTGTGGCAGGCGGCGCGTCGCCGTGGCCTCCGTCAGGCACGCTTCCCGGAGCCGATGGCGATAATTCGGGATGGTCTGAAGCCCACGATGCTGAATTCGCGGGAGGATATATCGTAACCGACTGGCAGAATAAATATGGCCTGGAACAGTTCGGCATGGTATTCACCGGCTTTATTTATATTCCCCCGGATAAGGTCAACACAAATATCGTATTCAGGATGCGCAGCGAACAGGGCTGCAGGCTTTTCATAGACGGTGTACAGCTTATCGCGGACTGGACGGACAGGGCAATGGGTAACTGGACCAGCGGCGCGGGCGTGCTCACGAGCGGGAATGTACAGTTCACGCGCGGCGGGTGGCATCCGATAAGGTTTGACCTGTACAATTTCAATAACCAGAATACCCTTGAATTGAAGTGGGACGCCCTTGGCGCGGAAAACTACGTCCCCGCCGATTATTTCGCTTTCTATCCTTCGTCATATTACGGCAGGATCCTGGATAAATGGAATACGAATACTTATATCGCGGCATCCACGCTCGGGGCCAATTATAATTCCGGCGGTATCGTAAAGATCATGTCGACCGGACAGGCTAAGAGGGCGGACGGCACGGTCCTGGCGGAAAAGAGGATAACTTCGGTCGTGCAGGCCTTCAATACCCTCACGCAGACGACCAGGGCGGAATTCTACGCGCCTTGGTTCTCGAATTACGACGATTTCAGCGACGGAGAGCTAAGGAACGTGACCTGGCTCGATACTTGCCCGATAAGCGCCGACTCATGGAACGGTTCGGCCATGGCATGGGAGACGTCCGGCTATACCAAGAGCTACGACTCCGTGAAACTCGGATACTGGGATGATTTCGACGATGATGTGGCATACAGTGTTACGAACTGGAGGGGCGGGTACCTGACACGGATCCAAAGCGTATCGAATTTCAGCAACGCGACATTCGGGGACGGCAAGGTATTCAGCGTTCCGCGCAACATCAACTGGATGACGGACCAAAGGTGGGACCTCAGTTTCGGCGACACGTCGCTCAAGCAGGGTTTCAACGGGACCTATGGCTTAAGGCTCGACACTAAGGGTTATTATGTCGACGGCGGGACGCAATATTATCCGGAAGAGAGAAGCGCCGAGCTTAACGGCAATTATTATTGTTCCAGCGCCTCATTAGGGCGTGACATGTTCGCAAGATGTTACGTATATGACGATGGTCAGATGCAAAATGGAAGCTCAACATGGCACAGGTCTCCGAGCAAGCGTATTGTCAATGCGGAGAAACCCGCGTCAAAATGGACACATGTTCCTCCATATCTTACCGGTTATTTTTTCCTGAAAGAGAGGCCTTACGATCCGGCATCCGCGAAGCCGGGGCACGGCTATTATACTTTGATAAAGGACGGCGACAATGATCTTTATAAAACTGATATGAATGAGATCGATTGCTGGCAGTATAATGCCCTTGAAGATGAAGACGGTATCTACTCTTTATGGCCGGACGAATCACAATACTATATATTGGCTGTGGTAGGGGAGGGAACAGATTACAGGTCTTATTTTAGCTACAGGAATTCAAGTTCGTCCGGTTTCCGGTTCGGCAAGGCTGCTACCTCTTCTTATTATACCGATGCGGGCGCTGAGGACGGAGTGGTAAAATTAAGGGCCAATAATCTTTATTTTGTGGAGACATTATATTTTTGGCAGGATGCTGATGCTGCCCGCTCGCATCCGTGGGACAACGAGGATTTTATAGAGGAGATAGCCGAAAGGGAAGCTGATTGGTTCGGCTGCGATTCGGAGTCGGTCACCCAGTTCGACAATATCAGGATCATATATCCGAACGGATACATCGTATCGGCCCCGTTCATAACCAAGCTGAATACCGATAGCGCGGCTATAATATGGGATACGATAACATGGAACGGCATCATTCCCGGCAATACTTCCATCACTATGTATGCCAGGGCGTCGGACAGTCCGCCATTATCCGGCGGTGATTTCGCCACGACCTATGCCAGCGGTGCCTCTATAGCGGGCCTATCCGGCAGGAAATTCCAGTATAAGGCATTATTGGGGACGGACGCGCTTGATCCGGGCGACTATCCGGCGAGCAGTGTTACCCCGGTCCTTACGGACGTGACGGCCACATACCATAAACCTTCGGCGCCGGTATTGTACCAGCAATGAAAGGGATCGATCTCTTGAGAAAAGCGTTGATCGTGTTAATACTGGCGAATGCCTTAACAGTTTCGGTATCTTTTGCAGACGACGGGAGCAAATATATCATAAAGGTCCCGGGGGATTGCAGGACTATTAAGGAGGCGTGCGACAGGTCTCTCCCGGGAGATACTATATTGCTGGGGAAGGGCGAGTTCACGGCTGGCCCAGACACGATATTTAAGGGCAACACGAAACTTGCCGGCCAGGGCGCCGATAAAACGATATTAAAACTGGGCGCCGATGGGCTGGATGTCGTATCCGTCCGCAGAAACCTGAATAATTTCACTATTAGGGACCTGACGGTCGAAATAGGCGGCAGGCCGCTGGCAATAAACGGACTGGACGGGTTGTTGCTGGAGAACTGTATCTTCAAGGGAAAGAACCTGTCGACATGCATTAAAATAAGCTCCGTGAAGAACGCGCAGATATTGAATTGCGATATAGTCGACGGAGGATACG
>JBAZFE010000096.1:0-5010 GCA_041653555.1 Candidatus Omnitrophota bacterium | reverse complement strand
CCGCGCCGGCTATCGTGATGAAATAGACCGCCTTATATTTCTTTATCGCCTGCTTCACATCCTGCGAACGCGAACCCTTGCCTATCATGCCCTTAAGGCCCGCCTTAAGCAGGCGCGGCGTGGAAAGATCCATCCGGCTTGAGGTCGTGGGGCCGCAGGAGCCTATGGCCCTTCCGGGGCGGGCAGGCGTCGGCCCGGCATAATATATCGTCTGGCCCTTGATCATTCCGGGAGTTTTTTTACCGCAGACCGCCTTGACGAACCTGACATGCGCCTGGTCGCGCGCGGTATATACATAACCGTTGAGCAACACCTCATCGCCCGCCTTAAGCGAGCTGATCACCTCTGTTGTGAGCGGAAGCTGTATCCGGCGCGGCATCAAATAGTCTTGGTCGCGCTCCTTGTCGCGTGGCACGATATGCTTACGCATACGGGCAGCCCGGCTATATGCGTGGGGTATTCCTCGATATTCACGCCGAGGCAGGTCGCGTTGCCGCCGAAACCCATAGGGCCTATCTTCAGCGCGTTCACCTTTTTCTTCAATTCCTGTTCCAGCCTCGCGATATGCGCCTTCGCGTTGCGCCTGCCCAGCGGGCGTAAAAGCGCCTCCTTCGCGAGGATGCAGGCCTTATCGATCGTCCCGCCTATGCCCACCCCTAATATGTACGGCGGGCAGGCGTCGGCCCCGGCCTTACTGACGGTCTCGACTATAAACCTCCCGATATCCCCGGTTCCCTGCGTGGGATTGAACATCTTTATGAGGGTCTTATTCTCGCTGCCGAAACCCTTCGGCATAACAGTAATTTTTATCCTGCCGCCCGGGACTATCCTCGTATGGATGACCGCGGGGGAATTGTCTCCGGTATTTTTCCTCAGTAACGGGTCGGATACGACAGACTTGCGCAAATAACCTTTCCTGTATCCGCGGCGGATGCCTTCGTTCACGGCTTCGGCCAGGCCGCCTCCGGTCACCGAGGCCTGCTGCCCGATATCGATGAAGACTTCCGCCATGCCCGTATCCTGGCATATCGCGGTCTTTGTGCGCTTCGCGATCGCGGCGTTCTCGATAAGTATGCCGAGGATCTTTTTCGCTTTCGCGGCCTTCTCGGACGAATACGCCCTTTTAAGCGCGTCCAATATATCTTTCCTCAGCGTAAAATTAGCGTCCATTGAAAGCGCGGCGACCGCGGAACTTATCTCTTTCGCGCTTATCTTCCTCATCTTATGCCTTCTATCTTATGCAATTGGGGTATTACCCTTACATCCCTTAATGTCCCCTGGGCCTTCTTCTGCCATCCCATTATTTTAGCGATATCGGGCCTGCTCTTGAACTCACCGAACTCCGAGGCCGGCTGCAGTATAAGCGGTATGCCTCTATCCACGCTTTCGATCAGCGCGACCGCCTTATCTATGTCGGATTCCTGCGTCTCGTCGGTGATCACCATCTTCACGAACACTTTCCTGGACTTGGCTGCGCGGAGGAATGCCAGGTGCTCTTCCCAAAAATGTTTGTCTTTTGTGGATGAGGGCAGCTTGATGTCCATCGCGATAATATCCACGGCGCCGATCACGTCATTAAGCCTGTCCGGCATCGTGCCGTTCGTATCGAGATGTATGCTGTATCCCTTCTCCTTCAGCGGGGGAAGCAGGCATTTCAGGAAATGCGAGTGAAGCAGCGGTTCGCCGCCGGTGATCGTGATCGCAACGGCTTTATTGCCGGCGTTAGCGTCTACGATCCTGTCGACGACAGACCTGATAGAGGATTCTTCGGGAGCGACCGGCTGGGGCGTGTCGCAAAATGCGCATCTCATATTGCAGCCGTGGAAACGCACGAAGATATGGGACTCTCCCGCGTATACTCCCTCCCCCTGGACCGAGAGAAAGACTTCCGAAACTTTCGCGGTCGGCTGTTTGAAGACTACTTTCATATTGTTGTCAAAGGATCGGTCACTTTAGCCTCCTTAAAGCCCTTCGCCCTGATAACGCACGAATCGCACTTAAGGCACGGGCGCCTGTTCCCCGAATAACACGACCACGTCTTCCCGAAAGGCACTCCGAGCTTATTGCCCAGCTTTATGATATCCGCTTTCGTCATGTCCACAAGCGGGGCCAACACCTTTATCTTCCTCTTCTCGACGCCCGCCTTCGTTCCGGATCTTACGAGCTCGTTGAATATCCTGAAATGCCGCGGCCGGCAGTCAGGGTATCCGCTGTAATCGACGGCATTCGCGCCTATGAAAACGGCCGAAGCGCCTATGGCTTCCGCGAACGAGACGCCGAAACTCAAGAATATCGTGTTCCGCGACGGGACATAGGTCGAAGGGATGCTCTTGCCTATCCGCCGGCCCTTGGGTACGGCCATACTCTTATCCAGCAACGCGCTGCCCTTCCAGGGCATCCGGAACTTTACGATCCGGAACGGGGCGCCGCGCAGCATCGCTATCCTTTTGGCCGACTCGACCTCTTTGCTGTGGCGCTGGCCGTAATCAAAGATCAGGCATTCGCAATCGTACCCTTTGCTCCCGGCGTAATACAGCGTCGTCGCCGAATCCAGCCCGCCGGAGAGCAATACAACCGCCTTACCCGCCCCGCGCATGGGCTTCCTCATTTATAATATGTGGCGCGCGAATCTTTTGTCTCCCACACGCTTACCCTTATGAGCGAAACCTTTCGCGGGGGATCTTTAAGCGACTTCTCGAGGTGTTCATAAATATATTTCGCGATATTTTCCGCGGACGGATTTTCTTTTTTGAAAAAGACGATCCCGTTAAGGTCGCGGTGGTCGAGTGTCTCGAGGACATCGTTCAGCTTCTTTTTCAGGTCCTTGAAATCCATCGAAAGCCCGCCGGCATCGAGCTTTTTCGCGGCGACAAAAGCCTCAACATCCCAGTTATGCCCGTGCAGCGATTCGCACTTGCCCTTATAGCCTTTCAGCCTGTGGGCCCCGCTGAAACTCGCCTTTACCGATATCTCAAACATCTTTCACCTGTTCCGCCGTCTTGACATCCTTCCCGAGGAATTTTTTCGCCACATCCAAAAATTTTTCCGGGGCGTCGCTTACGTAAAACTTTATGCGGCCCGGCCTCTTGCCAGGATATTTGGCCCCGCACTCCTCAAGCAGGTTCTTCGCTTCCCTGGCGGTCTCTTCCGCGGAATCTACGAGCTTGACCGCCTTTCCGAGAGCTTTGCCGATCGCCTTCTTAAGGAGCGGGTAATGCGTGCATCCGAGTATGACCGTATCTATGTTCTTCTCCTTGAATCCCGAAAGGTATTTCTTTGCGGCCGCTTCCACAATGCCGTCGTTCGCCCATCCCTCCTCGGCCAACGGCACGAACAGCGGGCAGCTCCTGCTGAAGACCTTTATCCTCGGGTTTATCGACCTTACCTCCTGCTCATAGGCGCCGCTCGTTATCGTGGCGTTCGTGCCGATGACGCCTATCCTGCCGTTCCTGGTAGCGCGTATCGCCGCCTTGGCGCCCGGCTTTATGACCCCTATTATCGGGACGCTGAAGAACTTGCTGAGAAAAGGCAGCCCGATCGCCGACGACGTGTTGCACGCTATTATTATGAGCTTGACGTTGAAGTTGAGCAGGAAGAGCACGTTCTCTGTCGAGAATTTCCTTATCGTGGATTCCGACTTTGTGCCGTACGGGACCCTTGCGGTATCGCCGAAATAGATGATATCCTCGTTCGGCATCTCCTTCATCAGCTGCTTCACGACTGTAAGCCCGCCGACGCCCGAATCAAAAACCCCTATAGGCCTGTCTTTCATTGAGTGAACCCGTCCGTAGATTCGTAGATCTTCTTATAGTTCAATATTCCCTTCGCTATCGCGGAAGCGACCGCTTCGCGGTATTCCGGGTCCTTGAGGTTCCTCTCCTCGGCGGAATTGGAAATAAAACCCACCTCGACCAGCACCGACGGCATCTGCGTGCCCCGGAGGACGCAGAACCTCGCGCTCTTTACCCCGCGGTTCTTCAGCGAAGTCTGGTCATCGACGGCTTTCGCAATATATCTTGCGAGCTCTATCGACTCCTCGCGGTTCTCGGTATAAACGAGGTCCCATACGGTCGCCTCGAGGTCGGTGTTCCGGTGCAGGAAAGACGAATCGTCGAATTTCAGGAAAGAATCTTCCGCGGCCTGCACTGCGCGCGCGTTATCATCGACCGCGTTCGAAAGGTAATAGACCTCGAACCCGCGGGCGCCCCTTAACCTGGCGGCATTAGCGTGTATGCTCACAAAAAAATCCGCGTCGCTCTCGTTGGCTATCTGCGACCTTTTCGCAAGCGGGATGAACTTGTCCCTGTCGCGCGTCAGGACCGCGTCCACGCCCTTCTCGCTCAGTTTCTCCCTTACACGTTTTGCGATATCCAGCACGAGGTCCTTCTCCCTTAGTCCGGTATTCCCTATGGCCCCGGGGTCATCCCCCCCGTGGCCCGGGTCAAGGATTATCTTCCTTATCATGTATTTTTGCGTTATCGGGGGCTGCGGCCCCTTGGTTATCTGCGGCCGGCCGAGTATCCTGCCTATCCTTTCGATCGCGAAATCCGCCGGTATGGCGACCGCCCCTTCATAGAAAACCGCCGGAGCGCTCATCTTTTCCGGGCAGCCGTTCACGGCCGCGTATTCCATCCCGACATAAAAAGAGAAGGACTTGCTCGCCTTTATGAGGTCCGCCCTCCTCGCTATCATGTCCCACTCGCATCCTGCCTGGTAAAACTTCGCTATGACCGCAAGCGGTATATAGTCCTTGCCGTCCACTTTTACGGTCTGGGAAGCAAGCGCGCCCCTCAGCGAACCCCTCCTCGGGACTGTCGCGCAGCCTGCGGTGGAAAGCAGGGCCGCCGATATGATCAAAGATACCAGCCTTCTTTTTACCATTCTCCCCTTTATGGTGGAGGCGCGGGGATTCGAACCCCGGTCCTTAAGTCACTTGTTAAGAGCTCCTACATGCGTTTCCTGCAATTTGTCGTTTCGCCGATACGGGCGCGCAAGCAGGCCCGCTACCGT
>JBAZFE010000095.1:0-5064 GCA_041653555.1 Candidatus Omnitrophota bacterium | reverse complement strand
GAACACGCCTTTCAGCGACTCAAGATACTTCGCGGTGCTGTGGCTTCCTATCCACCCGATCGTGATCTCCCCGGAAGGCGCTTTGGCCGCGGGCTTGAACCTGTCGGTATCAACCGAGGTATGTATCACGGTCACATTGCGGTTATATCCGAGCGAATATTCCAGGAGATGCTCGTTGCAGGTTATGACATGCCTGCTCAATCCTATTATCTTCGGTATCTTCCACGGGCATTTCAGCCGTATAAGGAAACTGTTAGTAGGGCTCGCGGTCCTCAGGTATATCGCGTCGTCAAGGTCGTATATTATCTTCTTGCCGAGGACGGCCAGCAGCCATTCCATTACCGGCGGCCCGAACGGGAAAGCCTCCAGATGTATGAAGACGGCGTCGCATGAAAGCGCCCGGATAAGATCGACCGTCCTGCCGGCCACGCCTGCGCAAAAATACAGGAATTTCCTGAAATGCATCCCCCTCTTGTAAAGGATCTTATAGAAATCGGAACTGATGAACGGCCTGACGATGCACGTGACGCCGTTAGCCCTGAGGTACGGGATGTATTGCTCCACCCTGTAACGGCTGCTCGGCCCTTCCGTAGGATATGGCTCGAGGAATATTACTTTCATTTCAGCGCTTTTAGATACTCCTTCAGGGCATCCTGCCAGGGCCTTGGATTGTCCAGGCCCATCTGCGCGAGCTTATTGTTTACCATGGCCTCGGACTTTCCGCGCGGCGCCGGAAGCGGAAACACATCCGAAGTGACGGGTTTTATAACGACGTCCTTCTTTCTCAGGTATTCGGCGATCTTGACGGCGATATCGTAGCGCGTGCATATCCCCTTGTTCACGCAATGGTAGACCCCGTATTTTCCGCTCCCCACGATATCGATTATCCCCCGCGAGAAATCCGACGTGAATGTCGGGCTGCCCGTCTTGTCCGTGACGACCGATATCTCTTTCTTCGTGTTAAGGAGCTGCACGATCTTCCAGACGAATTTCTTATCCTTGTTATGGCCGCCTATCATCCATCCGGCGCGCACTATATAATATTTCTTCAAAAGCGACTGCACTGCTTCCTCGCCGCGGAGCTTGCTCATCCCGTATATGCTTATCGGGTTCGGCTTGTCCGATTCCGTGTACCCGTCCCGCTTCTCGCCGTCGAAGACGGAGCCGGTGCTGATATATACCATCTCGATATCCAGTTCCTTGCATATCTGGGCTATATTCTCCGTCCCGTGCCAATTAGTGCCGTAGGCGTGCTCAGGCTGGAGCTCGCACTTATCTACGTCCGTCTCCGCCGCGAGATGGAAGATGATGTCCGGATGGAACTCCTTCACCAGCCCGAGCATCTCGTTGACGGACCGGATGTCGCTCTTGACTATGCCGTTCTCGCCGGTAATATCAGTCGGCAATACCTCGTAGCCTTTCTTCTTGAGAAGCGGCCAGAGGGCATCCGCAAGCATCCCGTTCGCTCCGGTTATAATGGCTCTTTTTTTCATGGGTCTATTCCTTTCGTGATCGACACGCTCTTGTAGACATCCTCATATTTCGCTATTCCTGAATCGAGCGAATAAAACTTTTCCGCGGCCTCGCGGCAGCGCCCTGCGGCGCCTCCGTCCCTCGCGAGCTCCGCAAGTCCTTTCGCGGCCCGGTCGTATTCCTTATTACTGAAATCCCTGACCACTATCCCTGCAGAATTATCCTCTACCGTTGCGGCGGTATCGCCTATCCCGCCGTTGATCACTACGGGCAGGCCGCACGCGAGATACTCGGCGAACTTTATGGGGCATGACGACCTCTTTGACAGCACCGGCCTGATGAAGAATATCCCGGCATCCGCCGCATTGAGGTAATCCGGCATATCCTCGAATTCGGCGCCGGTCACTGTAGCATCCTCAGGGCCGATACCGCGCTTATCCAATGCCGCCCTCACCGCATCCCTGTCGATATGCGTGACCACCATCAGGTGGGCCTGCGGCATGACAGATCTCGCGACGATGTAAAAATCTATCATCTCATCGAGCATATACCATGTGCCGACCGAACCAGTATATATTATGATGAATTTATCCGCAAGCCCCGGGCCTATCTTTCCGCGCAGCCGCTTCTTATCATCCGGTGACGGGGCGAACCTTGCGAGGTCGACGCAGCACGGTATGACGTGTATATTCAGTTTCCTGCCGTCCGGCAGTTCCGGAAGGTACCCTCCCCGGGAAAGGAATCCCTTAATATTTTCCGTAAGGACCACCACCGCATCGGCCTTCAAAAGCAGCCTTTTTTCTATCGACCTTACTATCCGGTAGAGCAGCCCGCCTCTCTTCCATATCCCGCCGTCCGCGTATTCCTCGGCCATAAGGCCCCTCTCGTCATAGACGAACTTCTTGCACGTCAGCCTGCTTATCACATAGGCCATCACGGCCGGGACCGTCGCGCGGGCATGGACTATGTCAATGTCGCGCGAGAGGACGATCTTTATCCCTTCGACAATACCGGCCAGTATATCAAAGATCGTCGCTGGAAGCGATGGGCTTTTATGGTACCTGAGGCGCCGCCATTCTATCATCCCGGCTTGCAGTTCCTTTTCAAGGCCGGCCTGCGCGGCCGCGTCCGCCGAAGGCTTCTCGAAGCTCATAAGGACGCACTTTGCCCCCTTCCGGGCCAGCCCCTTAAGATACGGTATGCCCTGGGACTTGATGAGCGGCTCGGTCGCCCCGTTATATGAAATGAACAACACCTTCGTCATGACTTGACCCCGATAAGGTTCAGGCCGGGATTTTCCGTCATGCGGCGTATCTGCCCGATGCCCGCGCCGCGCAAATAGCGTTCGGCATCGGCCTGGGTCTGCGGTTGGTCGTAATACGGCGAAAGCATGTCAAACGTATCCATTATGGCCCAGTCATACCTTTGCTTTATGGACAATTGCCTGTTATCTACATAATTGGCCGCGGGTATCACGAACGCGAACAGCTTATTGAGGCCCTTGATCCTGAACAACACTTCCGTAACGGGAAAGACGACGGGCATCAGAAGCCGTATCATGAATAACAGCGCCTTCTTATTCATCCTCTTTGTCAGCGGCCTGACCAGGTATTTTCCGCAGAGCAATGTCCAGCGCCTCTTTTCATATATGGTGACCGCTATCTTTCCGTCCTTTTTTAACACCCGCGGCAGGGATCCCAGCGTCTTTGCCGGGTCCGGCGTATGCTGTATGACCCCTATGCAGTAAAGGCCGTCGAACACGGAGTCCCTGAACGGCAGCTTATATATGCTCGCCTGCACCAGGAAGACGTTGTCGCGGCCCTCCAGGTATCTCTGCGCGCCTTCCACTGAATTGCTGATATCTATCCCTACGGTGAACGCCCTGCTCTTGGAGGCGACATCCAGGAAACGCCCCGCCCCGCAGCCCGCGTCGAGGATCCATTTCCCTTCCATCCAGTCCTTCGACCAGTTCGTCTCCGAATACAACCTCTTCTCCGAGCAATTCGTGCCGTTATACGTATCGAGCTGCTCAGCCGTGAATTTATTCCATTGGTATCCGAACGAGGAGGCGTAATTCTGCGATTCTACGAACCGCGGTATGCCCCTGACAACCGGATATGACTTACCGCAATTGCCGCAAAGCAAGGCGCCTTCGGCCTCCTCCAGGCCTCCGCGGCATTCGGGACAGGCCAGTATCTCCAAAAGCTTCTTGTTCATCGCCTGGCCCCCGAGCCGAGGCCCCACTTGGCCTTCCTGATTGCCGAGGCAGCCCCTGCGCCGAGAAGGCTCCTCAGGTATGTATAGGCAAGCAGCGGATTCGTGGCCAGCGAAAGCGGATATTTGCGGACCGCCTCCGCGAGGTGCTGCCTTGCCTCGCCCATACGGCCGGCCGCGTAATAGTTTATCGCGGTCAGGACATACAGGTTCGAGTATGCCCTGTCCTTCAGGCCGCCTATTTTAGGCAAAAGATCCCTGTTGGCGAATGCCATGTCGACCGCGATCTTCATCGAACGGGCCATCCCCTCGGGATCGATCGAGCATTTGCCCGTGTGGAACCTTATCTTGGCGGTATACTTCCCGCTGAATTTAAAGCGCGCGCATGCCGCGAGCCGTGTCCACATCTCCCAATCCGCCGAGGCGGACAGATCTCGTATTTCGCTGAAATACCCCGCCTTCCCGAACAGTTCTTTCCTAATCAGGCATGATGAGGCGTTGCACCCCCGCGATGAGAGACCGGCGACCAGCTCAAACAGCGGGTCCCCGTGAAAATCACCGGCAGGAAGCTTCTCTATCGCCTTGCCTTCCGGGCCTACCATGCAGGAGCCGGAATACGCCACTCCGGCGCCCGCCGATTCCGCCGCCTCGAGGCAGGTCTCAAGATGTTCCGGCGACCACATGTCGTCGGAATCCAGAAGCGCGATATATTCGCCCGTGGAATTCCTTATCCCGTTGTTCCTTGCCGCGCCTACCTGGCTGTTCTTCTGCAGGATATATCTTACCTTCGGGCCGAAAGATGACGCGGCGCGAGCCGTGCCGTCCGTCGAACCGTCATCCACGACGATAACCTCGAAATCACCGTAGGTCTGGGCGAGAACGCTCTCGACCGCGGCTTTCAGGTACTCCTCCCTGTTATATGTAGGGATCACGACGCTTATCTTAGCCAAGGTTCAATAGTACCCCCATGTTGACGCGACGCCCACATGCCGGTTCCCGAAGAGCATTTTTATGTTCGCGTATTTCCTGTCGAATGCCGCGCACGCCTGCGGGATATCGACCTTCTCGTACTTAATGGGCCTCGCGGAATATACCGATATGTATATGACCCCGTCCGCCGCGATATCGGCGGCCTTAGTAAGAGAACGCGCTTTTACCGATGAATCCACAAAGGAAGCGTACTCTTTATCCGTCGAATACGAACTGCGGGAAACGACATAGAATGCGAGGTCCGCCCTCCTCTCCGCATCCGAGACCGGGTTCGAGGCCGATTCCGGCTCCGTAAGGTTGCGCAAGTCATAGATATATTTCCCGAAAACGGGGCTCTTAAAGAAATTCTTTCCGTAGTAATATTCGTTCAGCACGTTCTGCGTTCCG
>JBAZFE010000094.1:1840-5140 GCA_041653555.1 Candidatus Omnitrophota bacterium | reverse complement strand
ATGCCCGAGCGGCACGGCCGCCTATACGTATGCAGTGCAGCCTACGTCAGGCACAGCCTCGACCGTGGTTATCGTGTCATGCGGTAATCATTCCGGCGGCACGGTCCAGTTGTACAAGGGCGGTCATGTAAAGATGAGATAAGGGCACAGACGGTGTTTCACTTTGGAGTGTGGGGCGCTTAAGGCTAAAACTTAAGCGCCCTTAGTTTAGGGCGACGTACCCAAGTGGTAAGGGAGCGGTCTGCAAAACCGCGATGCATCGGTTCGATTCCGATCGTCGCCTCCAAATTTCTTGAAAAACCGCCGGGATGGCGGAATTGGCAGACGCACGAGACTTAAAATCTCGCGACCGCAAGGTTATGAGGGTTCGACCCCCTCTCCCGGCACCATATCCCAACAAATTACTATTAAAAAGCAATATTATTTCCTTGACATGTAATGCGTTTTAAGGTATTTTGATATAGTATTGTTAATTTAATGATACAAACCGGAGCCGGAAATTATGGGCTCCTTTTTGCTGTATGGAGGCAGGGCAAATGGACAAGAAAAAAGCGGTATTAATAGAGCAGAACGCAAATATCGCGCAGGACATATCCTCCGTCCTTGCGGGCAGGGAATATGACGTCAAGCGCGCCTCGAACGGCCTCGACGGCATTGAACTTATTTGCGAGGGAATGCCCGACCTCATACTACTGAACCCCGCAGTCACCGACATAAACGGTTATTGCGTATATAAGCTATTAAAGGACGATCCGCGGACCGCGGACATACCGCTCTTAATCTGCATAACCAGCGAGAAAGAATCATACGGGCTGCTCGGAATGAGGCCGCAGCTCGGGCAGAGCGTCATAAGGTTTACCGGCAGGAAAGATTTCGAAGCAAACATAGATATTGCGATGGACAAGTTAAAAGGCCGTGTCGATAATAACAAGTTCCAGTCGCAAAGCGAGCAGTTCAAGAAATTAATGGCCAAGCTCGTGGACGCGTACCAGGCCGGCCAGAACCTCCATTCCGAGCACGCGAGGAGCGTGCTGAACGAGGTCCTCGAAAAGATAGCGAGCATGCTCAGCTCTGAATTGGGGTCGCTAATGCTCGTCGACGATGATTCCCAGGAACTCGTGATAAAAGCCTCTATGGGATTGAGCGAAGACCTCGCGAACAAGACCAGGATAAAGATCGGAAGGGGCATATCGGGCTGGGTCGCCAAGTCCGGCAGCCCGCTCCTTATAAAAGATGTGGAATCCGACGAACGTTTCTCGAGGCAGAACTCGAACAGGTATTATAATTCGTCCCTCCTCAGCGCCCCGATCAGGGTAAAGGACAGGGTTATCGGCGTCATCAACGTGAATAACAAGGTCTCAAGGGAACAGTTCACCGAATACGACCTGTCGCTGCTAACGATCCTCACGAACGAGATATCCATCGCGATCGAATCCTCCCATTGGCAGAAACGCCTTGAGGATGCGAACACCCAGATAGAAAAACTGAAGACCGGAAAGAAGATATTCGCCGATATAGCCCGTTCGCTCGATGACGAATTATATGAGTTGACAATATCGCAGGAAGTCAGTAATATAATATACGCAAGGCTTGATTACAAAGAAATAATAGATGCGATATTGGAGATAATAGAGCGCTCCATAGACTGTCATCTGTGCGGTTTGTTATTTGTCGACGAGACCAAGAAGACAGGCATGATCGTCGAAGTGAAATACCCGGCTACGCAGGGAGAGGTCGACAATTTTAAGCTCAAGATCATAGAAACGTTCAACAGGTTAACAGGGGGGAGACTGTTGCCGGAACAGGTTTCGATCGATCAGGCTGATAACAACAACCTGACCAGTTCATATTCCGAGAACAGGAACATACTCAGCTCGTTCCAGGCCCACCTTCTTACGGCAGGCGACAGGCCGATAGGCATGCTCGCCGTGACTAATTCTTTCCCGAACGCTTTCAGCGGAGAAGACCTCAGGATATTCTCGATAATATCGCGCCATTCGAGCATAGCTATCAATAATACGTTATTGCATAAGAAGATCACGGAACTGTCCATCACCGACGGTTTGACCGGGCTTTACGTCTTCAGGTATTTCAGCGACGCGCTGGAAAAAGAGATCCTGCGCTCCGGGAGATACAAGCAGCCGTTCGGCCTCATAATGATGGACATCGACGGCTTTAAGAAGGTCAATGACAGCTACGGGCATCCCCAGGGGGACGAGGTGCTGAAGGAAGTCGCCCAGATATTAAGGAAGATATGCAGGGAAGTCGACGTAGTGGCAAGATACGGGGGGGAGGAGTTCGCGGTCATACTGCCGGAGACCGACCTCGAGGGCGCATACATCCTGGCGGACAGGATCAGGATGGTCATAAAGAATTATGCGTTCGGGAGCAAGGATAACGTTATAAATTTGACGGCAAGCCTCGGAGTCGCCAGCTATCCGGGCATCGCCCTGGAAAAGGCCGACCTGATCAAACATGCCGATAGGGCGCTATATAGGGCGAAGGCGGAGGGAAAGAACAAGACCGTGCGCGCCACAAAGGAGATCGTGAATGAAATCCAGTAGGCATCTGTTGTCGTGTGCGGTGTTTTCGGTCCTCCTTTTAGCGTATTCCTGCCCGCTGTTAGCGGCCGGGGACGGCACTGTAACGCTCGACGTTCAAAACATTAGCATAGAAGAAGTCCTGAAGCTGATCGCCGAACAGGGCGGCATGAGCGTCGTACTGAGCACGAACGTTACCGGCAATATCACAGTGAAGTTTGACAAGGTCCCGGTATCCCAGGCGCTGGATTCGATCCTGAAGGCGAATAACTACCTCTATTCGGTAACCGACGGGATAATCACGGTGTATTCGTTCCAGGATACCCAGCAGCAGGAACGGTTCGCGAACCTCCAGACAAAGGTTGTGGTCTTGGAATATACCGACGTCGCGGACCTGACACGCATACTGCTTTCGATGAAGACCGCGCGCGGAAGGATAGAGACGAACGCGAAGAGCAACCAGGTCATCATCACCGATACGCCGGAAAAGGTCAAGGAGGTCGAGGAAGCGCTGAAGCAGCTCGACCAGCCGACCGAGATAAAGAAATACAAGCTCCTCTATTCCAAGGCAAAAGACATGGAAGATAAGCTTACCCAGCTGATACCCAAAGAAAAGGGCGACGTCTATATAGATGAGAGGACGAACACCATAGTTGTGAGGGCTACGCCGGTCATCCTGAATAATGTCGACAGTTTCATCGAGGGCTGGGACTCCCAGCACAAGCAGGTCATGATAGAAGCGATGATCATGGAAGTGACG
>JBAZFE010000094.1:0-1830 GCA_041653555.1 Candidatus Omnitrophota bacterium | reverse complement strand
CGACAAAACTCGGTGTAGAATGGGAGCATGCCTATGACAGGAGCGGCGAGGATCCGCATCATAATCCCGGTGCGCTGGACCTTCTTACCGATTTCGGCCTGAATCTCGCCACCGGCGGGACCGGAGGAATATATAAGATAGGTGGCCTTACCACTGATGAATATACCGTAACGATAGAAGCGCTCAAGAGCGACGCGAATACCGAGGTGCTCTCGAGCCCGCGCATAGTGGTCATCGACGGCGAGGCGGCCAATATCCTTGTCGGAAGCAGCGAGCCCTACGCTGTTGCGACGACGGATCCCGTCACAAAATTGCTCGTGCAGGACATAAAATATGTGGACGTAGGTATCAAGCTGGAAGTTACGCCGCAGATAGGCGAAGATAACTATGTGACGATGAAAATACATCCTGAGGTCAGTACCGCAAGGAGGGTTGCCGAGGTCGATAACGTCGTCGCGAAGGACACGACGCAGGCGGATACGACGATGATGGTAAAGGACGGCGAGACGATAATACTCGGCGGGCTCATAAAGAACGACAAAAAACAAACTATAAACAAAGTCCCTTTCCTGGGCGATATCCCGCTTCTGGGCCTTGCTTTCCAGAACAGGTCGTTACAGGACGTAAAGAAGGAAGTCCTCGTTTTCATAACTCCGCATATACTCACGACGGATAACCGCCAGAACATATCAAGGCAAAAATACCAGGAGAGCATAGACAGGACAAAAAGGATCGACCCGCTGATCGAAACCGAGATGGAAAAATCCGGCGGCGTCCAACTCACTCCTCCTCAGACCGAAAAAAGATCCGAAGCTATGCAGAAAGACCTGATGAGGATCCTGGATATGAGAGAATAATAATTAATGACTACGGCGCCGGAACAGGCACAGGGCTCATTAAGGGATTACCTGCAGATCATCTTCCACCGCAAGTGGTTCTTCATGCTGCCGTTCGTTATGGTGTTCTTTACCGCCTCAATCGGCAGTTTTTTCCTTCCGAAGTATTATAAAGCGTCTGTACTTATCTTGGTCGAGGAGGAAAAGCCTGTAAACCCGCTGGCCGCAAAAGAACTGGCATACGCATCGGCTACCGGGCAAGCGCCGACCCTCGCGGAACAGCTCAAGACCCTGACCGAAAAGATACTGAGCTATCCGCATCTGCTGACGCTCGTAAGGACCCTTAACCTCGACAAGGGCGTGGCAGACCAGGTCATGTACGAAAAGATGCTCATGGGCATTAGGAAGCGCGCCGAAGTCAAGATGAGGTCTCCCGACGTATTCCAGGTATCATATGAAGACAAGGACCCCGTGGCGGCAAGAGACGTCACCAAGACGATGATTAACATCTTTATAGAAGAGAATAAAACAAAAAAGACAGCGCAGGCGGCCTCGGCGATAAAATTTGCGGAAGAACAGGCGAAGGTCTATAAGGAGAAACTCGAACAATCCGAGAAGAAGCTCTTCGATTTCCGCGCGAAGTACCCTATGCAGATGCCGGGGCAGGAGCTGGATTATAACGTATCGATGCTGACAAATTACCAGACGTCGCTTACCGCCGTAGATATGAACCTCAAGGAATCGGAAGGCAGGCTGGACCGGCTCAAGAAGCAGATGTCGGGGAGGGAGCCGGTCATCATATCCGAGGATATGATGGACCTCAACCCGACCGTGTCGCGGCTGAACACGCAATTGCAGAGCCTGCAGTCAAAGCATGAAGAGATGGTATCCGAGAAGCCGGATTCCGCCGATATGGCTTCCAGCCAGATCCAGATGGAAGATGTCAGGGAAAAGCTCAGGACGGAGACCGAGAAGATGGTCGACGGCGACACGG
>JBAZFE010000093.1:0-5170 GCA_041653555.1 Candidatus Omnitrophota bacterium | reverse complement strand
CTCCAGGTACGGCGAAGCGGGCGATTTCGTGGACGGCGAATATAAATACAGCGTCAGGAAGGCGAAGTCCGGCGCAACCGCTGTCGAGATGTCGCGCGACGGCAGCTATTACGGCGCGGACGGCGTCTCTTCTCCGGTCAGGATAGTCAAGACGATAAGCGTGAGGCCGAACAAAGCGGCCTTCGATGTCGAATATACGGTGACGAATACCGGGAATAAAGAGCTGGCTCCGAGGTTCGGGATAGAGTTCAGCTATTCGCTCAAGGACCCGCACCTGAACAGGGTCGGCGAAGCAAGCGGCGTAAAGAACATATGCGTGAACGACCAGTGGTACGGCGTCAAGGTGGACCTTGAGTTTTCGGAAGAGGCGTCGTTCTGGTATTTCCCGATAGAGACGGTGTCGGACTCGGAACAGGGGCTTGAGAGGACATACCAGGAAGTAGTGCTGTTATTCCACTGGGGATTGAAGCTGGCCCCGGGCGGAAGCCGGAAGATAAAGTTTACTAAAAATATTAAAATAGAGGAATAAAATGATAGCGGAAAAGAAGATCACCATAAGGAACAAGTCGGGGCTCCACGCGAGGCCTGCCGCTGTCTTTGTGCAGGTCGCGAACAAATATGACTCTGATGTCATCGTCAAGAAGGGCAAGCTCGAAGTCAACGGCAAGTCCATCATGGGCATACTTATGCTTGCCGCCGGAAAGAACAGCCAGGTCACGCTGAAGATCGACGGGGAAGACGCTGAGCAGGCGATGGCGGAACTTGAACAGGTATTGTCGGGCGACCTGGACGCGCCCGAGGCAAATAAAGCGAGGTAATTAATGTTACTTAAGGGTATCGCGGCATCGCCCGGTATCGCGATAGGCAAGGTCTTCATATTAGACAGCGAGACCTATACCATCATCAGGCGCGAGATAAGCGAGAAGGACCTTCCGAAGGAGATCGCGCGCTTTGAGGATGCCCTTATCCAGACGAGGCAGGAGATACTCGGGATACAGGAACGGATCTCAGACCAGCTCGGCATAAAGCACGCCGAGATATTCAACGCCCACCTGCTTGTCCTCGAAGACCGCACCCTGATCGAGGAAGTCATATCCCGCCTGAAGAAGGACCTCGTATGCGTCGAATACATATTCGACGACGTACTGAGGAGATATATGACGGCGTTCCAGAATGTCGAGGACGAATACCTCAAGGAACGCGTCGCGGACATCCGCGATATAGGCAAGAGGGTGCTCAACCACCTGCTCGGAAAGAAGCGCGAGACGCTCGCCGATATAAAGGAAAAGGTGATCCTCGTCGCTTATGACCTTTCGCCTTCGGATACCGCCTCGCTGCACAAGAAGAACGTCATCGCATTCGCGACCGATATAGGCGGTAAGACATCGCATACCGCGATCATGGCGAAGGCGCTCGAGATACCCGCCGTAGTAGGCCTGAAGTCGGTCACGAAGAACGTCAAGAGCGGCGATACGCTCGTCGTGGACGGTTCGAACGGCCTGGTCATTATAAATCCCGACCAGGAAACCCTCTCGAAATACGAGCAGGAGAAGACGAAGTTCGCGGAAGTGGACGCATCGCTGGTCCAGCTGCGCGACCTGCCTTGCGTTACTCCTGACGGCCGCAGCATACAGCTGGCCGCGAATATAGAGATACCCGACGAGGTCGCATCCGTGAAGTCGCACGGCGCGAACGGCATCGGCCTGTACAGGACGGAATTCTTCTACCTCGACCGGACGGATTTCCCGACCGAAGAGGAGCAGTACCAGTCTTATAAGAGCGTCGCCGAACAGATGTCGCCGAACCCGGTAATAGTCAGGACGCTGGACCTCGGCGGCGACAAGTTCATGTCGCAGATGAAGATCGCGAAAGAGATGAACCCGTTCATGGGCTGGAGGGCGATCAGGTTCTGCCTCGCGCGCCCCGACATATTCAAGATCCAGCTGAGGGCCATAATGAGGGCGTCCGCGCACGGGAAGCTTAAGATAATGTACCCGATGATATCGGGCATCGAGGAGGTCCGCGAGGCGAACAAGCTGCTCGCCGAGATAAAGGACGAGCTGAGGCGCGGCGGCGTCCCGTTCGACGAGAACGTGGAAGTCGGCGTCATGATAGAGGTGCCGTCCGCCGCTTTAACGGCGGATATCCTCGCGAAGGAGATAAGTTTCTTCTCGATAGGGACGAACGACCTAATACAGTATTCGCTCGCGGTCGACAGGGTCAACGAGAAGATAGCGTACCTTTACGAGCCGGCGCACCCCGCGGTGCTCAGGCTCATCAAGAACGTCATCGATACCGGGCACAAGTCAAATATATGGGTAGGGATGTGCGGCGAGATGGCGGGCGAACCCGCTTTTACCCTGCTGCTTCTCGGGCTGGGGCTGGACGAGTTCTCGACAAGCCCCGTCAACATACCGAGGATCAAACAGATAATCAGGTCGGTGGATTACGCGACCGCGCAGAAGGTCGCCGAGGAAGCCTTGGCCTTGTCGACGGGCGCCGAGATCGAGGAGTTCGCTAACATGAAGCTAAGGCAGCTCATGCCGGGCATGGTATAGAAAGGGGCGGAGATGGCATCGCTGGACGATATAGATCAGATAAAAAGCATAGACAAGTCTAACATGTACGACCTCATAGTGAATTTCCCGGAACAGTGCGCGCAGGCTTACGGCATCGGGTGCGATTTCCAGGTGCCGCAGTCGTATGTGGGCGCGGGATACAAGAATATAGTCTTCTCGGGGCTCGGCGGGTCCGCGATAGGGGCCGACCTGCTGCGTTCATACCTGACCGATGACATAAAGATACCGGTATTCGTGAACAGGGACTACACTCTGCCTAAGTTCGTCGGAAGGGATACGCTCTTCCTGGCGTGCAGCTACTCGGGCGATACCGAAGAGACCCTTTCCGCGTACGCGGAAGCGAAGGAGAAGGGCGCGAAGATAATAGTCATATCGTCCGGCGGAAAGATCGAAGTGCTCGCCAAGGAGGACAAGATCCCCGTCATATACATTCCGAAGGGATATCCCCCGAGGACGGCGCTCGGTTATGCGTTCTTCACGTGGCTCGATGTATTGCATAAATTAGGTTTCATAAGCGACAGGTCCCGCGACGTCCAGGAGGCGATAGCCGGCATGAAGGAACTCAGGGATGGCTTTATAGGACCTGATATAGCGGCGCCAAAGAACGAGGCGAAGAAGATTGCGCAGGCGCTAAGCGGAAAGTACGCTTTTATATACTCGGCGAACAAGCACCTGGATTCGATAGCCCTAAGGTGGAGGGGACAGTTGGCGGAGAACGCGAAGACGCTTTCGTCCACGCACGTCTTCCCGGAGCTCAACCATAATGAGCTCGTGGGATGGGAAGGGCCGAAGGCGCTGCTGAAGGATTTCTATGTAGTAATACTCAGGGACGAGAGCGAGCATCCGCGCATCGCGAAGAGGATAGAGATAACGAAGTCTATAATAGAGCAGGGATCGAAAGTTATCGAGGTGAGGTCAAAGGGCGCGCCCGGCGCGCGCCTGCTTTCACGCATGTTCAGCCTCGTGTATACCGGTGATTTCGCAAGCTATTACCTCGCCGTCCTTAACGGCATCGATCCGACGCCGGTTGACAGGATAACGTTCCTTAAAAGGGAGTTGAGCAAGATAAGATGAAAGCCCTGATACTTGCCGCGGGATACGCGACGAGGCTCTATCCTTTGACCAAGGACAGGCCGAAGCCGCTGCTTCTGGTCGGCAAGAGGACGATAGTCGATTACCTTATACAGAAGCTGGACCAGGTCCCGGAGATAGATACGATATATATCGTGACCAACGATAAGTTCTATGGCATCTTCAACGAATGGCTGAAGACCTGCAGGTCCAAGAAGAAGATTATCATAGATAACGACGGGAGCACCACGAACGACGACAGGCTCGGCGCTATAGGCGATATAAGGCTCGTGCTCGAGAAACAGAAAGTATACGACGACATGCTGGTGCTCGCGGGCGACAACATGTTCGACTGGAGCATGAAGGAGTTCGCGGATTTCGCGAAGCAGAAGCCCGAGGCGTTCGCGCTGGGAGCGTTCGACCTGAATGACAAGGAGAAGGCTGCAAATACCTACGGTGTCGTGGAAGTCGGCCCCGGCGGTGAACTTATAAATTTTCTCGAGAAACCGAAGGACCCGCCGACGTCGTTCATAGCGACGGGCATCTATTATTTCCCGCAGGATAAGCTTAACCTAATAGCGCAGTTCCTGAAGTTCGGGAACGAGAAGGACGCGCCGGGGCATTTCATCCAGTGGATAAGGAAAGAACATCAGGTAAGGTGTTACGTGTTTAAGGGAGTGTGGTTCGACATCGGGGACCTTGAATCTTACCGCAAAGCAAACCTGGCATTCCAGGAAAAATAGGAGAAGAGATGGAGAAAAAAGATTATTTATTCACGTCCGAGTCGGTCACGGAAGGCCATCCGGACAAGGTATGCGACCAGATATCCGACGGCGTGCTGGATGCCGTACTGAAGGACGACCCTATGGGCAGGGTCGCCTGCGAGACGTATGTCACGATGGGGCTCATTATCGTCGGAGGCGAAATAACGACGAAGCCGACCACGTTCATACGCGTGCACGATATCTGCCGCGAGGTCCTGGCGGATATCGGCTATTCGCACCAGAAATACGGTTTCGATTTCCATACATGCGCGATACTGAACGCGATACACAAGCAGTCTCCCGATATCGCGCAGGGTGTTGACAGGGGCGGCGCCGGCGACCAGGGCATGATGTTCGGATATGCCTGCCGCGAGACGAAAGAACTGATGCCGCTTCCGATCATGCTCGCGCATAAGCTCTCGCTGAGGCTCTCGGAAGTCAGGAAGAAGGGGATTTTAGACTATCTTGGGCCGGACGGGAAGTCGCAGGTCACGGTCGAATATGTCAACGGGAAGCCCAAAAAAGTCACGAACGTCGTGATCGCTTCCCAGCATACCGATAAGGCGGTCGTGAGGGGCAAGTTCTCGGACAAGGCCCGCAAGGACATCATACAGAAGGTGATCAAGCCGGTCGTCGGAAATTACCTGACGAAGGATACGGAGTTCTTCATCAACCAGACCGGGCTCTTCCTGATCGGCGGGCCGCAGTCCGATACGGGAATGACCGGGCGCAAGATAATCGTGGATACGTACGGCG
>JBAZFE010000092.1:0-5175 GCA_041653555.1 Candidatus Omnitrophota bacterium | reverse complement strand
ATCCGCGGTCGCGTTCTCGATATATATCGGCTCGAAGCATGAACACCAGACCCTGGTAAATTTCGCGAAGCTTGTCGACGAAGGCATGGAATACGGGATGCCCGTGCTGGCCGTGACCGCCGTCGGTAAGGAACTGGAGAAGAGGGACGCGCGCTACCTGTCGTTGTGCTGCAGGATGGCGGCGGAGATGGGTGCCAGCTTCGTGAAGACGTATTATTGCGAGGATTTCGAGAAGGTCATCAAGAGCTGCCCGGTACCGGTGGTCATAGCCGGAGGGCCGAAGCTTAAGACTGAGTTTGACGCGCTCAGGATAGCATGCGACGCGATAAAGCTCGGAGCCGCCGGCGTGGACATGGGGCGCAATATCTGGCAGTCGAAAGACCCCGTGGCCATGATCAAGACGGTCAGGGCTATCGTGCACGAAGGCATCTCATTCAAGAAAGCACAGGATATGCTTAAATGCTCGTAAACCCGTTCTCCAAGAACGAAGACTGGATCGAGCACGACAAGAACTGCTTCAAGCTGCTCGACGACTTCGGGGTCGGGGTGGCCGTCGTCAACGCGAATATGGAGATCATCGCGCTGAATAAGGTCATGAAGAAGTGGTTCCCTGCGGTCGATGTCAATAAACAGCCTATATGCCATAAATCCTTCAACTTTCCTCCGAGGAATTCCATCTGTCCGTATTGCCCGACGATAAAGACGCTAAATGACGGCAGGGCCCATGAGGCCGTCACGGAAACCCCTTATGGCGGGAAGGTCATCAATTACCGCGTAGTCTCTTCCCCGGTCGAGAATGAAAAAGGGGAGGTTATAGCGGCGATCGAAGTGGTAGAGGATGTTACGGACAAACTTTGCGCGGAAAAACAGATGAGGGATGCCGAGAGCCTGTACCATGCCACGATCAACTCCCTCAATTATCCGATGCACGTAGTGGATGACAAATTGAGGATAATTTTCATAAACGACTCCTTCAAGGCCTGGAGAAGGTGCCTCGGCCTGAAAGCCGATATAATCGGTATGGACGTCTTCAAGGCGTTCCCTTTCCTGCCGGAAAAGGCCAGGGAGGAGTACAGCACCGTATTGCGCAGCGGCAAACCCCTGACGACCGAAGAGACTATCCGGTTTGAGGCCGGAGATGTCGTAACGGAGACGCAGAAGATACCGATACTTGAGCAGGGCAAGACGATAAAGATAATAACGGTAGTGCTGGATATAACGCGCCTAAGGAGGAACGAGACGCTGCTCAGGGATATCAGGCGCCAGCAGGAAGCTATCCTGAACAACATACCGGACATGGCGTGGCTTAAGGACAGGGAGAGCAGGTTCATCGCCGTGAACGAAGCCTTCGGGAGATCCTGCGGCATGGATCCCGCCGATATCCCCGGAAGGACCGACTTTAACATGTGGCCGAAAGAGCTGGCCGAAAAGTACCGCGCTGATGACAAGGAAGTGGTGGCCTCCGGGAAAAGAAAGATCGTTGAGGAGCGCCTTGTTGAAAAAGACGGGAATAATATCTGGATAGAGACGATCAAGACTCCCGTGTATGACGAGAAGGGCGATATTGTCGGCACGACGGGCATCGCGAGGGACATAACCCTGAGGCGGTCGCTCGAGGGCAAGGTCAGGGAATCCGAGGAGAAATACAGGAAACTTTTCGAGGCCGCCAACGACGCCATTATCATAGCGGACATGAAGACGGGCAGGATCGTTGACGTCAACAGGCAGGCGGAGAAGCTTACCGGCCGCTCGAGGCAAGAGCTTATCGGCATACACCAGACCGAGCTGCATCCCCCGGATGAAGCGGATAATTACAGCGAAAAATTCAAGAATGTCGTCAGGGAGGCTATAGAGACTGAGGGCGAAAGGGTACCGTATGTCGATGGGGAGATATTAAACTTAAAAGGCGAAAAGATCCCCGTGTCAATAAACGCGTCCATCCTCGAGATCGGCGGCAGGGAGGTTGCGCAGGGCGTCTTCAGGGACATGTCGGTGATCAAGAGGATAGAACGCGAGAAGAAAGAGGCCGAGGCCCTGGCCCTTATCGACCCGCATACCCAGCTTTACAATTACAGGTATTTCCAGAGGAGGATACATTCGGAGTTCGAGCTCGCGAAGAGGCGCTCAACCCCGCTGTCAGTTCTTATGGTCGATATCGATTATTTCAAGTCGGTCAACGATACGTTCGGGCATGAGTTCGGCGATACCGTATTGCAGGAGTTCGCGATGGTGCTGCAGCATACCTGCAGGGGTATTGACGTGGTCACGAGGTTCCAGGGCGAGGATTTCGCTATCATACTGCCGGATACGGACGGAAGGGGCGCTTTCACCTTTTCCGAGAGGATACAGAAGATAATAAAGAAACACCGGTTCGGGGAATATAAGGTAAAGCTCAGGATCAGCATCGGTGTCTCCTCGTACCCTGAGGACAACATCACGACCGTAGACGGCCTCGTTACCGCCGTGGAGAAATGCGTGCGCCTCGCGAAGGACCAGGGCGGCAACACGATAACGACGAGCGCGCAGCTGCGGAAGAAAAAGGCCGATAAGGTTCCCCCCGATGAGGAATCGAAGGTGCGCGTCGGCGCGATAACGAAGAAATTCGTGGACCTGCTGCATCGCAATAGGCAGAACACGATAGAGGCCGTATATGCGCTTGCCCATACGGTTGGCGCGAAGAACGCGTATACGGAAGACCATTCCGAGGATATGGTCAAGTACAGCACGGAGATCGGCAGGAAGATCGGCCTGTCCGAAGAGGATATTGAGGACCTGAAGCACGGGGCGATGCTCCATGATATCGGCAAGCTCGGGATCAGCGAGAAGATACTGCTGAAACGCGGCAAGTTGACAAAAAAGGAATATGATATAATAAAGAAGCACCCGCAGATAGGCGCCGATATAATAAGGCCGGTGCATTTCCTCAAGAACGTCGTGCCGATAATACTCCACCATCACGAGAGGTATGACGGTTACGGGTACGGCTCGAAGTTGAGGGGGGAAGAGATCCCTGTAGGCGCGAGGATAGTTGCGGTGGTCGATGTATACCAGGCCCTCGTATCGAACAGGCCGTACAGAAAGGCCTATCCGAAGAAGGAGGCGCTGAAGATCATAAAGGAAGAGTCGGGGACGCATTTCGACCCGGCGATAGTAAAGGTCTTCCTGGATATCCTGGCGAAGGAGAAGGAAAAGAAAATAAGGAGGAGCGCAAGATGAAGCGCATTTTCGGAGCGGCTGCTATCATACTTACTTTATGCGGACCGGTATACGGCGAAGGTAATATAGTGCCTAACGCGAGTTTCGAGGAACTCAAGGGTTTCGACGGGGAGAATCCCGCCGGATGGTGGTCCTGGAACTCCGATTATAACGGGCTGACCGCTGAAGCCAAGAGGACGGGCGACCAGTCGGTATACATCAGCGCCGAGGCCAACGCCGAGACCCACAGCGGGATCCTTTACCGTTACCGTAACGTCGTTCCGGGAAAGACCTACATATTTTCCTGCTACGTGCTGAATTCGGCCGGTAATCCGATGACCGGAGGCTCCTACGGGCAATTGAGCATAGAATGGCTCAAGAACGAGAAAGAGATCGAGCGCACGTGGGGCGTCACATGGGGGCCGGATGCCTCAATGACCGACTGGAAACAGGTCGAGATGACGGCGGTAGCCCCGGCGGATGCGGATGCGTGTAATTTCGTCATCCAGTTCTTCCGCAAGGACGGCTCGGGCGGTTATTACGCGGACGATATTATGGTTGAGGAAAAATAAAAGATATGTTGGGAGAAAGGCATACTGCTATGCTTAGATCGGTTTTGGCCGTCTGTCTTGCCGCGGCGATCTTCACGTCCTTCGGCGGCGCATACGCTGTCATGATAGGAAAAAACCTGCTTGCGAACGACAGCTTCGAGAACCGTCCGGGTTTCAAGGACCAGGACCCGCGCGAATGGGGGACCTGGAACAATTCCTTCAACGGCCTCTCGACGACAGAGAGGAGGAAGGGCCAGCAGTCGGTTTACATGCTATGCCCGAAGCAGGGGGATTCCACGGGAGTCTTCTATACCTACAAAAAGGCCAAGCCGGGCAATAAATATGTCTTCCGCTGCTATGTGATGAATTCCCGCGAGGACCCGATAAAGGGGGATGCCTTCGGCCAGCTGAGCATCGAGTGGAGGAAGACGACAAAAGATAAGGACAATAAGGATCTGCAGGTCGAGATAAGCAGGGATTTCGGGCAGAAGTTCGGCCCCGGGCTCCCGCGCCTGAAGTGGACGCTTATGACCGTCTCCGGGATCGCGCCGCAGGATACGGATAATTGCAACTTCGTCATACAGTTCTTCAATAACGCGAGCGGCGGCGGAAAGTTCTTCGCGGACGACGTATCCGCCGAAGAGATCGACAAGGATACAGCGTTAAAAGACTATGCCCTCGGCAAGACAGGGCCTAAGAATACCCCATCGGCGACGGCGGCCGTGACCAAGGCCGGGCCCGCGGTGTCCGCAGGCGAAGGGGCGATCCAGCTGCTGGTGGCCGACTATGATTCGGGCTCGAAACCGAATAACCTGGGCGGGGATATGGGATGCTGGAACAAGGACCCTAATGACAAGACCCAGGGCTGCAATATGGGATTCAACGGCCAGGGCAACGGCCGGGGAGGCAGCGGCCAGGCGCTGCAGCTCGATTACGACGTCGACTCGCCGAATGAGGCCCTGGACGGTTACTGGATGACGATGGGCAAGCAGGACCTGTCGAGCTATAAGAAGCTGAGCCTCTGGATAAAAGGGGACAGCTCGATAGGCTTCTCGAAGAGTATTAAGATAGAGTTGAAGAACTCCGGCAAGGAGCAAAGCACTTATATTCTTTCGGGAATAACCGGAGAGTGGAGGAGGTTCGCGATACCGCTGGAAGATTTCAAGGATATTAAGGATTTTTCCTCCATGACGGAATTCGTGATCCGCTTCGACGATAAGGTCAACGCCGACAAGAAGCAGGGAAGGATATACGTCGACGATATCGGGTTCACCGATTAGCGGTTTTTTTGCCTTGATATGCTCACGCGGGCAATTTATTCCCCAAAAATAGCAATTTAGTATTCTTGACAACACCCTATATACGTGGTAAATTTCTGTGTAATGCCCTCGGGGGCATTAAGGTTGGTAAAACAAGGAAAGGGGGTGGG
>JBAZFE010000091.1:0-5248 GCA_041653555.1 Candidatus Omnitrophota bacterium | reverse complement strand
CGTCGGCGCAGTACCGCCGCAGCAGGAATATGGTCGAGCTCGATGAGGTAGGCGATGATAGGCTCTCGCCGGCGAAGGAGGCCGACAGGCGGGAGAAAGGCGAACTGATACAGGAAGCCATCGATTCCTTGCCGCATGACCAGAAGTCGGTGGTCATATTGCGCGATGTCGAAGGGCTCTCATACGAGGATATCGCCGCGGCGACGGGGCTGAACCCCGGGACCGTGAAATCGAAACTCTCAAGGGCAAGGCAGGAATTAAGGGAAAAACTAAAGGGGCTGGTGTAGATGGATAACAAAGACAAGAGGGATATGCTGCCGGAGGACGAATACCTGAAGCAGATGAGTTCCCTGCCCAAGGTGAAGGCCCCGGATGATTTCCTGCAGAAGGTGCGCGAGCGCATTGAAAGGCGCACGTTCCGCGAAAGGATGGTAGACGCCCTTTTCGTCCCGTTCAGGACAAAGATACCGCTTGAGGTCGCGGCGGTCACGGCGACGCTGCTGCTCGTGATATCCAGCCTCGATGTGGTAAAGCCGTCTAAGCAGCTTGCCTACGCGCCGAAGTCCGACGTCGAAATGGCGGTTGTCGGGAAAACGGACGAGTATAAATCCCATAAAGAGAAGAAGGCGGAATATAATAGCAGCCGCCTGTGCGAGAGGGAAGCTGCTACGGTATGCGCAGACGCGGCGGATGTCATGCTCGCCATAACGGGGTATATTAAATCGTCGCAGGGGGCCATTACGCATATAGAAACCGACAAAAACACCGGCTCGCCGCTGTATTTTGACGCCGAGATACCGGTTGCAAATTACGAATCGTTCAAAAAGAAAATGGAAGACCCCGCGATATCCCGCTATATAAGGATAGAGCCCATCCTCAAGGAAGCCCCGCAAGGCCGCAATATAATCCAAATCCGCATTTTTGTGATATAATCTAGAAAACGGAGGTCCACATGAAAAAGCTGTCATACGCGCTTATGGCGCTGGCGGTCTTCTCTTTTATGGCGGAAGCCCTTGCGCAGGAATTCGAGGCCGATATGGTAAACACCTCCCGAGGCGGCGTTTATAATGCGCATGTCAACGTGGGCAAAGACAAGATGAGGATGGACACCGGAGATAATATAGTCATATCCAGGATGGATAAGAAAGTCACCTGGATGCTCGTGCCGGCGCAGAAGATATATATGGAGCAGGCGATAGACCCGAAGAACATGACGGTCACCTCGGAGAAAGTCGACGGCGAGGTCAACAGGGAGCGCCTCGGCGCCGAGACCGTAAACGGGATCAAAACCGATAAATATAAGGTCACCTATAGCGTGAACGGCATGGAAGACACGATGTACCAATGGATCGCGCCGTCGTTGAACCTGCCGGTAAAGTCCCAAGCCGGCGACGGGAGCTGGATGATAGAATATACCAATATCAAGACGGGCCCGCAGGACGCATCGCTCTTCGAGCTCCCCTCGGGTTATAATAAAATGGATGCATATGACATGGGTGACCTGATGAAAGGAATGACCGATGAAGAAGAATAACCTGCTCGCTTATCTCCTCGCATTTGCCGCGGCCGTATCCTTCGCCGCTTGCGATGCGGCGCCTGCCGCGGGCGTCGACGCCGCGACGGAAAAGAAGATCGACGATATCATCGGCAAGATGACCATACAGGAGAAGGTAAAGCTTATCGCCGGAAACGAGATGGAGACATACGCGATAGCCAGGGTAGGCATACCGCAGTTGAGGATGTGCGACGGCCCGCTGGGCGTCCGCCACGGGCAGGCGACCGCGTTCCCTGCGTCCGTATCCCTGGCCGCATCGTGGAGCCCGGAGACGGCATATGAAGTATCCTCGTCATTGGCCGATGAGGCAAAGGCGAAGGGAAGGAACATGTCCCTTGCCCCGTGCATAAACATACACAGGGTGCCGATGAGCGGAAGGAATTTCGAGAGCTTCGGCGAGGACCCGTATCTCGCCTCGCGCATGGCGGTCGCATACATAAAGGGCATCCAGGACAAGAAGGTCATCGCGACGGTCAAGCATTACGCGTGCAATAACCAGGAGTGGGAGCGCGGCACGATAGATACTATCGTTGACGAGAGGGCGCTGCGCGAGATATACCTGCCCGCGTTCGAGGCCGCCATAAAGGAAGGTGGTTCGTGGTCTATAATGGCCGCCTATAACAAGGTGAACGGCTGGCATTGCACGGAGAACGATTACCTGATCAACCAGATATTGAAGAAGGAATGGGGATTCAAGGGCTTCCTCGTATCGGACTGGAACGCCACGCACAGCACGGTGAACTGCGCGAATAACGGCATGGACCTCGAGATGCCGAAAGGCGATTTCTTCAACGATAAGCTCGTCACCGCCGTTAAGAAGGGCGAGGTCAAGGAATCCGTAATAGACGATAAGGTCAGGCGCATATTGAGGGCCATGTACTGGCTCGGGCTTTTTGACGCCAATACGCCCGCAGGCGAAGGGTCGCTGGATACCCCGGCGCACAGGCAGACGGTCCGTGAAGCGGGCCGCGAGGGGATAGTGCTATTGAAGAACTCGGGCGGCATACTCCCGATAGATATAGGCAAGGTAAAGTCGATAGCCGTCATAGGACCGAACGCGGCCGTATGCAGGTTCGGCGGCGGTGGCAGTTCCGAAATGGGCCCGTTCTATTCGGTGAGCCCGCTTGACGGGCTGAAGAAGAAGACTGAAGGCAAGGTGGCGATAAATTACGCCCTCGGATGCAAGTTCGACGGCGAGATGACGCCTATCGACCCGAAATACGTTTATACGATGTACGAAGGGAAGAAGCAGAACGGTTTCCTCGGGGAATACTTCAGCAACAGGGGCTTAAACGGCACGCCCGCATTGAAGAGGGTCGACAAGCAGATCAGCTTCGTGTGGGGCGGGAACGGTCCGGACAGCAATTTCCCGTCCGACGGTTTCTCCGCCAGGTGGACCGCAAAACTCGTCCCCCCGAAGACCGCCGAATACGAGATAAGCCTCATGAGCGACGACGGTTCGAGGCTCTATCTCGACGGGAAAGAGGTGATCGACAACTGGCGCGACCACGGCGAGGAGACGAAGACCGCCACGGTCATGCTTGAAGCCGGGAAAGAATACGACCTGAGGGCGGAGTTCTACGAGAACGGCGGGATGGCTTCCGTAAAGATCGGATGGGACACGCAGGAAGAGACAACAAACGCGGCCGTAGAGGCGGCGAAGAAGTCCGATATAGCGATAATCTTTGGCGGGTTGTCCAAACGTTATGAGGGCGAGGGGTGGGACAGGAGTTCCCTCGTACTGCCCGCAGGCCAGGACGCGCTGATAAGCAAGGTAAGCGAAGCCAATAAGAATACGATAGTCGTCCTTAACACGGGCGCGCCGGTCCTTATAGACAAATGGATAGACAATGTCCAGGCGCTGGTAGAGGCGTGGTATCCGGGCCAGGAAGGCGGCAATTCGATAGCGGACGTGCTTTTCGGTGATTATAACCCTTCGGGAAAACTGCCGATGACCTTTCCCGTGCGCTGGGAGGATTGCTCCGCGTATCCGACGTACCCCGGCAAGAACGGCAAGACCTTTTACTCGGACGGGATATATGTCGGCTACAGGCATTTCGACAAGGAGAACACCAAGGTAATGTTCCCGTTCGGTTACGGGCTGTCATATACGACATTTGAATACTCGAACATCTCCGTAACGCCCGCATCCGTACAGGGCAGCAACATCGACGTCGAGGTCAGCTTCGACCTTAAGAACACCGGAGAGCGCGCCGGCGCGGAAGTGGCCCAGCTGTATATCAGGGACACGGAGGCGAGCGTCGACAGGCCGGTCAGGGAGCTCAAGGGTTTCAAGAGGGTGTACCTGGAGCCGGGCGAGACAAAGAGGGTCGCATTCAAGCTCGACAAGAGGTCCCTGTCCTTCTATGACGTGAAGAATAAGCAGTGGACGGCAGAACCCGGGGAGTTTGAGGTGATCATAGGAAGCTCCTCGCGCGACGCCAAGCTGAAGGGGATACTCGTGCTCCAAGAGGGCAAACTTATCTGATGCTGATACGTGAGTTTGCTTCCCTGTCGCTTCTGCTATGCCTTGTCCTCGCGGTCTACATCAAGGAAGCATTGCTCCTGCTTAGGCTCATATTCCACAAGATAAGGCGGAGGCCGGGGCTTTCCGGTTTCTTCACGAAACCGGCTATCGCGGTGCACCTGCTTTCCATCGCCGGGATAGTGTGCCTGCTCTACGCGATCTTCATCGAACCGGAATGGATAGAGATAAAAAAAGTCGAGATCACTACGGCCAAATTATCCAAAACGAGCATAAGGATAGTGCAGATATCGGACACGCATTGCTACCCCGAGGACAGGATAGAGACAAAGGTCGCCGGGTTGGTCAATTCGCTTAAGCCCGACGTGATCGTCTTTACGGGCGATACGGTGAATACCCCCGACGCACTGCCGCTTTTTAAGCAGACCCTCGGATCGCTTAAAGCGAGCGCCGGGAAACTGGCCGTTACCGGGAACTATGATTACTGGTTCCTGCGCGGACGGGACCTTTTCGGAGGCACCGGGTTCCAGGTGCTGAAGAAGGACAGCGTAAAGCTGACAAAGAACGGCGAGTCCATAATCATCACGGGGCTGGATTTCGGGAACGGCAACAGATGGCGCGAAGCAATAAGCAAGGTCCCGCGGGGCTATTACAGCATATTGCTGTACCACAAGCCGGACCTTATAGAAGATATCAAGGGTTCCAATGTGGACCTGTACCTTTGCGGGCACACGCACGGAGGGCAGATAGCACTTCCGGTATACGGGGCGGTTATCACGTTCGCGAGGTACGGAAAGAGATATGAAGCCGGAGAGTACAAGGTGGGCGGCACCATCCTCTATGTGAACAGGGGGCTCGGCCTCGAAGGCAAGGCTCCGATCAAAGCAAGGTTCTTTGCCCGTCCGGAGATAACGGTGTTCGATATTAAGCCGGAGGCCGGGAAATGAAAGCCGTTAAGTTCATGATCAGGACCGCCTTGGCCTTTAGCGTGGTGTTGTTCGCGGCCTCGTTCGTTTCGAAAGACAACCTTCCGCCGAAGGAAGAGATATTGAAGCAGCTTTACAGGGAGCCGGTGCAGGCCGGGACGGACGCCGGCAGTTTTGAGAAGAAGATGGGAGATTACACCTATACGATCATGCCGAAATACAGCTACGAGCTGTACGGCCTCGTAGTATCTTACCATCATAGTTCGGTCTTCTGGGACATGG
>JBAZFE010000090.1:0-5350 GCA_041653555.1 Candidatus Omnitrophota bacterium | reverse complement strand
CGACGTCGGATACCTTAAGCGAGACCATTAAATTCCTGAAATCAAGGTCTTCTATTATTTTTATATAATCGAGCGCTGCCTTCACCATCAGCGATGGAAACCTGTCCTTCGAAACTCCACCCTTAGGTATGCGCACCGATCCGGAATTTACCCCGACGCGCACGGGTATATGGCGTTTCTTCGCAAGGTTTATTACCGCAGCAATTTCTTCCCTCTTATATACGTTGCCCGGATTAAGCCGCACGCCGTCGACACCGGCGTTGATCGCCGCTATAGCGAGCCGGTAATCGAAATGGATATCGGCCTCGAGCGGGATGTTGATCTTCTTCATTATCTTGGCGAGCGCCGCGCAACATGAAATGTCTTTTACCGCCGTGCGCACGATATCGCAGCCGGCAAGTTCAAGCTGTTTCACCTGCGCGACCGTAGCGGCGACGTCCAGAGTGCTGGTCTTCGTCATCGATTGTATCGAGACCGGGCTCGTGCCGCCTATCTTTACCCCGCCTAAACTGATAGTCCTTGTCCTGCGCCTTGTTATCTTCATTTTCCGAGTTTCCCGAATATGTCGTTATACGTGGCGAAAAGCATTAACCCGATAAAGAACATCCATCCCGCCTGCATCGCTATCTCCTGCGCCTTCTTGCTCAGCGGTTTGCCCCTTAACTTCTCGATGCCGAGGAATAATATCAATCCTCCATCGAGCGGAGGCACCGGAAGGATATTGAACACACCGAGCAGTGTGCTGATCAGCGCGGTCAGCAGGACCAATGGTATTATACCTATCTTCGCGGCCTGCGTCATTAAATTGAATATGCCAACCGGCCCGGAGACGTTCTCCTTGAAAGCCAGGCGCCCCGTTATAAGGCTCCAGAGCCCGCGGTATGTTATTACGACGAAACTCACCTGCTTTTGGGCGCCCTTTATAAGCGCTTCGCCGGGGCCGTATTTCAGGTAACTCCTCTCGTCCGAATTCACTATGCCTACCTGCGCGATCTTGACGTCATTGCCGAGGAGGTCCTTCGTCTCTTTCACTACGGGTTTGAGGGTGAAGTCCATCTTCCTGCCGTCCCTGTCGACGGTGACCTTTACTTCGCCCGCGGTCTTTTTATGCATAAGCTCTATAAGGACTTCCCAATCGCTGACAGCTTTGCCGTCTATCGCTAGCACCTTGTCACCGACCGCTATGCCCGCTTTCTTGGCGGGAAAATCATCGACAAGCGCGCCGACTTTCGTCGTGATTATCGGGTAACCGGCCATAAAAACTATCCACATCAGCACGAGGCCGAGTATATAATTCAGCGTGACGCCCGCGATAAGGACCTTGAACCTGCTCCATGCCGGCTGCGCGCCGAACTCGCCCTTTTCTCCGGTAACCGCCTCGGACGGGTCCTCGCCGAGCATCTTCACGTATCCGCCTATCGGGACCAGCGAAAGCCGGTATTCTATGCCGTTTCGCGTGACGGAGAAGATCTTCGGCCCCATCCCGAGCGAGAATATCTCGACCTTGATCCCCACGCGCAGGGCCATAATGAAATGCCCTAGCTCGTGGATGAATATCATCAATGAAAAAGCCAGAATGACCAGAATAACTTCAAGCATCAGATAAGTCTCCTCGCCTGTTGCCTTGCCCAAGCGTCGATTTCGAGTATCTCGTTAAGTGAGGGTTCCTTGGCCGTCTTATGCGACGACAGGACCTTCTCTATTATTGCCGGTATCTTTGTGAACCTTATCTTCTTATCCAGGAAAGCCAGCACCGCTTCCTCGTTCGCGGCGTTGAGCACGACCGGGTCCGAGCCGCCCTTCTTCGCGGCATCGTATGCCATCCTGAGGCACGGGAACTTCCCGAAATCCGGCGGCGAGAACGTGAACTTGCCGAGCTTTATGAAATCGAGCGCCGGCAGGACCGACTTTACGCGCCCCGGATAGGAGAACGCGTACGTTATCGGCAGCCGCATATCCGTCTGCGACAACTGCGCCATTATCGAGCCGTCGACAAACTCTACCATCGAATGTATTATCGCCTCGGGATGGATCAGCACGTCGATCTTATCCACGCCGACGCCGAAGAGCCATTTCGCCTCTATTATCTCGAGCCCCTTGTTCATCAGGGTGGCCGAGTCGACCGATATCTTCTTGCCCATCTTCCAGCGCGGGTGGTTCACGACCTCCTCGGGCGACAGCGCGTGGAATTTCTTCGCAGCCACGTTCTTTAGCGGGCCGCCCGAGCCCGTAAGGTATATCTTCCTTATATCTTCCCTGTTATGGCCGTGAAGGCACTGGAATATCGCGCTATGCTCCGAATCGACCGGAAGTATCCGCACACCCCTCTGCCTGGCCATAGACATGATTATCTGCCCTGCCATGACGAGCGGCTCCTTGTTCGCGAGGGCGACCGTCTTTACGGCATGAATCGCCCTGAGCGTCGGGATGAGCCCCGCCGCCCCGACTATCGAGACGAGCGCTATGTCCGCGTCGTCGTATCCGGCAAGCTCGTTGACGCCCTCGTATCCTCCGAGGACCTTTATGCCTGCGCCGGAGAGCGCCTTCCTTACCCTGTTCGCCTTCGACTCGTCGCATATCGCGACCGTCTTCGGGCGGAATTTTCTGGCCTGCTTTATAAGCAGGTCGGAGTTCGAATGCGCCGCGAGCCCCGTGACAGAGAACTCCCGCGGGTGTCTCGCTATCACATCGAGGGCATTAGTGCCTATAGAACCCGTCGAACCGAGGATGCTGATCTTTTTCATAGGAATTTGAACACATAGAAGTATAACGTCGGCGCGGTAAACAACAAGCTGTCGATCAGGTCGAGCACGCCTCCAAGACCGGGGATGTAATCGGCGGAATCCTTAACCTGGCAATCCCGCTTTATCAATGATTCCGAAAGGTCGCCTATCTGCGCCAGTATCCCGAGCAGGCAGCCCAATATCAAAAGGTGATGTAAGGGCACCGTCGGCAGGAAACTCTTGCTCGCGAGCGCCGCGCCGACGCTGAAGGCGAACCCGCCTAACGCGCCCTCGACGGATTTCTTGGGGCTTATGCGCGGTATCAGGCTGTGCTTCCCGGTAAAGGTGCCGACTATGTAGGCGCCTATATCCCCCATCTTCGTGACGAGCAGGAGGAAAGCCACGAGAAGGCTTCCCGAGAGCAGGCCCGGGTTCGGCATCAGCTTCAGTTTCAGCATGAAGCTGAACGTCCAGCTTATATAGAGTATCCCGAATATCGTCGTCGATACGCCGAATATCGCGTTGCTGTTCTCCCTGCGCGTGAACTGCAGGATGAATATCGTGAGCAGGACCGCTATTATAAACAGCAGCTCCCATCCCTTCGTCGGCTCGAACGTGAAGAATATCGAGAGCGGAACGAGGATGCCTATCGAGATCCCGCTCGTCTTGAATATCGGTATCCCCTTCTTCTCCACAAGGGAATAGAATTCGTAAAGCGCCGCCCCGACCATCAGCGTAAGCACCATGCAGAAGACCCAGTTCGGCCATACCATCACGGTGAAATAGACTAAGGTGATTATCAGCGCCGAGCTGATGAAGCGCGGGACTATATTGTTGTGGTTATTGTTGCCGCCCTGTTCGATCATGCGCCGAACCTTCTTTCGCGTTTCTGGAACTCGCGGACCGCCTCCACGAGGTCATTCTTCCTGAAGTCGGGCCACAGCTTAGGGGTGATATATATCTCGGCATAGGATATCTGCCAGAGCAGGAAATTTGAAAGCCTCATCTCGCCCGACGTGCGTATCAAAAGGTCCGGGTCGGGCTGGCCGGCCGTGTCCAGAAAGCCCTCGAACATCTTTTCGTCGAGGTCGCCTATCTCCGCCTTGCCGGCCTTGGCCAGCGAGGCAAATTCCCTGGCCGCGTCTATTATTTCGGTCCTGCCGCTGTAATTCAGCGCGACGTTCAGCGTCAGCACCCTGCCGGCCCCGGTCGCCTCTGCCGCTTTTTTCAGTTTCGGCCTGATATTATCCGGAAGCCCGTCCAGCCTGCCTATGAAATGCAGTTTTACCCCGTTCTTTATGAAGGACGGGACCTCTTTATCGAGGTATTCGCCGAGGAAGCGCATCAGCGTATCGACCTCTTCCTTCGGGCGCTTCCAGTTCTCCGCGGAGAACGCGTAAAGCGTAAGATGCTTTATCCCGAGCTCGCGGCAGGTCTTGATTATCTCCCTGACCGACTTGAGCCCTTCCCGGTGGCCCATAGCGCGCGGAAGCCCGCGCTTCTTGGCCCACCTGCCGTTCCCGTCCATTATTACCGCTACATGTAAGGGGATTCTCTTCTTATCGAGCATATCAGGTATGGACTCTGTAATCTATCTCAGGAAAGAGGTTGTCCTTGTATTCTATGTCGGAGAGCCATACCTCGTCCACGCTGTTCGCCTTTATGTCGTTATATAAGCGCGTGAACCTCAGGATATGGTCCTTGGTCCTCTTTACGGCGTACTGGACTACCGTTCCCGTCTTCAGGATGAAAGCCCAGTCGCTGGATTGGGCGAGCAGCAGCTCGCGCAGCGCCTGGTTCAACGCGCGGCGCGTGATCCCGGTCGCGCCGGGATATGCGTTAGCGAGCTCCGTCATGCGGTCGGACGCCTTGTGCAGGTGCCTGTATATCCAGTCATTCGACCCGTCGAGCCAGTGTTCGCAGTAGCCCTTGTATCCCCAGCTCGACATCGTCGGCGTAGATACCTGGTTGCGCGGGTTCAGTTCGAGGTATTCGGAAGGCGTTATCGGTTTTACGGACTTCTGGTCGTAATGCAGTTTCCTGAAAAGGAAATCGAGGAACATCGGCCCCTCGTACCACCAGTGGCCGTAGAGCTCGGCGTCGTACGGAGCGACTATTATCGGCTTCTTCTTCATCACATCGGAGAGAAATTCGACCTGCTTCTCCCTGTTGAACATGAAATTGCCCGCATGCGAGGCGGCCCTTTCGCGCGCCCAGTCCGGGTTGTAGGGCTCCTTTTGGTCGGTGCGGCCGGTTATCCTGTAATATTTTATTCCGGTGTTTATCCTGATGCCTTCCTTATGTATGTACGGCTTGATGTAATCGAAATCAAGGTCGAAACCTATATCGCGGTAGAACTCGCGGTAATTGAAATCCCCCGGGTATCCCTCTATCGCGCTCCATACCTGCTTCGAGGACTCGAAATCCCTGGCGAACGCCGCGACTCCCGACCTGCAGAATACCGGCGCGTATACGCCGTATTTCGGGCGCGGGCTCGCGTGGAGTATGCCGTGGGTATCCGTGAAGAAATACCTTATCCCGGCCTCCTTCACGAAAGCGTCCGCTCCGGGGAAATATCCGCATTCGGCGAGCCACGTCCCGCGAGGCCTCCTGCCGAAAAACCGCTC
>JBAZFE010000089.1:0-5367 GCA_041653555.1 Candidatus Omnitrophota bacterium | reverse complement strand
GGGCTCGACCTTCCGGAGGTCTCGCTTGTCGCCGTTCTGGACGCGGATAAAGAAGGGTTCCTGCGTTCTGAGACATCGCTTATCCAGCTCGCGGGGCGCGCCGCCCGCCACATAAACGGCCAGGTAATAATGTACGCGGATAATATCACCGGTTCGCTGAAGCGCGCTATCGGGGAAACAAAACGTAGACGGACGCTGCAATTGGAGTATAATAAGGAGAATAATATCACGCCGAGGTCGATACAGAAGGCGATCCGCGACGGCATAGAGATGCTGCAGGATGCCGAGAAGGTTGAGATGGAGGCGGTCGGCGTCGCAGATACGGGCGGTTACGAAATAGAGAAGATAATTGAAGAGCTCGAATACGAGATGGACCTCGCGGCGCGCAACCTGCAGTTCGAGAAGGCCGCCGCTGTCCGCGATAAGATCTCGGAACTTAGGAAAGAACTGAATGGACGATAAAATACTGAACATTTTCCGCTCCACGAACGGGGAGTTCGTCTCCGGCGAGGAGGTAAGCGAGAAGCTCGGCATCTCGCGCGCGGCGGTATGGAAACATATCGAACAGCTGCGCAAGGACGGCTACGAAATAACCGGCGAGCCGCACGTCGGCTACCGGCTTGTCGGCACGCCTGATAAGCTGATTCCAGAGGAGGTATCGCATAAGCTCGGGACAAAAGTGATCGGCAGGAAGATATACTCCTACGAATCGACCGACTCGACGAACGACGTCGCGCACCGCCTCGCGCAGTCGGGTTCGCCCGAAGGCACGGTAGTATTCAGCGAGGGCCAGTCGAAGGGCCGCGGAAGGATGGGACGACACTGGGTGTCGCCGAAAGGAAAGGGCATCTATTTCTCGTTTATCCTGAGGCCGGACGTATCGCCGGCCGAGGCGCCGAAGATAACGTTGACGTCTGCTGTGGCAGTGGCACTCGCGATAAGGAAGGTCACGCACTTGGGCGCGCTTATCAAATGGCCCAATGACATACTGGTAAATAACCATAAGGCGGTCGGTATCCTGACAGAAATGAGCGCGGAGGTCAATACGGTCCGCTATATAGTACTCGGCATCGGCATAAACGTAAATACATCGAAGAGCGAACTGCCGAAGGAGGCGACATCGCTCAAGGCCGAGTCCGGCGAGGAAGTCCCGCGAGTGGAGCTTGCGCAGGAGGTCCTGAGGGAGCTCGATAGACAGTACCGCGTATTCAACGATAAGGGCTTCGATAAGATCATAGACGAATGGAAGGGGCTTTCGCATACACTTGGGGAAGAGGTCAGGATCGCCTGCCAGCATAGGAAGATAGAGGGGACGGCCGTCGACCTCGATTCGAGCGGCGCGCTGGTCGTCCGCCTGGATAACGGCTTCACGGAACACGTCACCGCCGGCGACGTGCTGATGGTGAGATAAAATGCAAACACAGATATCGGACACAAAAGGACTTCGCGATTTCTATAACGACGTCTACGCTAAGGGCGACATCCGCGATAACGAGAAGCTCTATAAATGGGTCGTAAAATTGTGCGATCCTAAGCCGGGCGGAAAGATACTCGACATCGCCTGCGGCATAGGCCTTGTATTAAAAGCAGGCGAAGAGGCAGGCCTTAAGACCTACGGCCTCGACATCTCGGATGAAGCGATAAAACGCGCGAAGGCCATTTCGCCGGGATCGGAATTAGTTGTCGGCGACGGCGAGAACCTGCCGTGGCCGGACGATTCCTTCGATCATGTGACTTCACTCGGAAGCCTCGAACATTACCTCGACCCGGAAAAGGGGGCCAGGGAGATAAGCAGGGTAATGTCGGCCGATGGAACGGCGGTCATAATGCTCCCTAACAGCTATGCTTTCGGCGAGATAATCAGGGCGCTCTTTACCGGTAAGAGCTCCGATGAATGGCAGGCGGTAGAGCGCCACGCGACGGTAAACCAATGGAAAGAGATGCTCGAGAAGAACGGCCTGAAGGTCATCAGGACAAAAGGGTATAATAAATATCCCGAGTTCTTCAAGCCGGGGACGCGCAAGGTAAAGTCGTTGAGGAAGTTTTTTATAACCTGCTTCTTCAGGTATCTTACGCCGTTCAACCTTGCCCAGCAATTCGTATATATCTGCAAAAGGAAATAGGGAGACCGGATGCTTTTAACGGTAGACATAGGCAATACGAGCATCAGCTTTGGAGTGTTTAAGGGCAAGGAGCTTTTGCGCTCATGGAAGGTCTTTACGAACCTGGCGATATCCGGCAAACCCGTTAAACTTCCCGCCGCGGGAATAGACAGGGCAATAATATCAAGCGTAGCCCCGAAAGCGACCCCGGTCATAAAGAGAACTATAACCCGCAAATACGGTATCAGGCCTCTCGTTCTCGGGGAAAATATCAAGGCGCCCATCAAGAACCTTTACCGCAAACCGCGGCAGGTCGGACAGGACCGGCTGGTAGATGCGGTGGCCGCAAAGGAACTTTACGGCTATCCCGCGATAGTCGTAGATTTCGGTACCGCGATAACGTTCGACGTCATCTCCGGGAGAGGAGAGTATCTCGGAGGGCTGATATTCCCGGGGATAGGGACATCCCTTAACGCCCTATCGGAGAAAGCTGCATTACTTCCAAGGATAACTGTCGTGCCGCCGAAGGGGCTTGTCGGGCGCGACACTGTTGACAGCATGAGGAGCGGCGTATTCTACGGCATTGGCTCCCTGTGCGATGGTATCATATCCAAACTAAGGAAAAAATACGGTCCGGTGCGCGTCATTGCGACGGGCGGCCACGCAGAGATAGTAGCCGAATTCTCGAGTGCAATTAAAAGGATCGATCCTCACCTGACTCTCCATGGCCTGCGCATAATAGCCAAATACTAAAATTTTTCTTGACAAAATCCCCATAAAACGTATAATATAAGACAAAATTAGCACTCAGTATACTGGAGTGCTAATTTCCTACTTTAAGGAGGTGTTAAATGGCAGTTCAACCGTTAGGCGACAGGATACTGGTCAAACCTGTGGACAGCGAAGAGAAGACCAGGGGCGGCATAATCCTGCCGGACACGGCAAAGGAAAAGCCTTCAAAAGGCAAAGTAGTGGCGGTCGGGAAGGGAAAGCTTCTGGATGACGGCAAGGTGAAGGAGCTTGAGGTCAAGGTTGGGGATGTGATCCTTTACGGGCGTTACGGCGGTACCGAGATCAAATATAAAGACGAGGATATGCTCATCCTCAGGGAATCCGAAGTATTGGCGATCGTCAAATAACCACCGGTTAAAAGGAGGAACAAAAAGTGGCAAAGCAATTACTGTATAACGAGGAAGCAAGGCGCAAGATATTATCGGGCGTCGAGCAGCTCTCGAGGGCTGTAAAAGTAACGCTCGGCCCGAAGGGCCGCAACGTGGTACTGGACAAGAAATTCGGTTCACCTACGATAACAAAAGACGGCGTAACGGTAGCTAAAGAGATAGAGCTCGCCGACCCATTCGAGAACATGGGCGCCGAGATGGTAAAGGAAGTAGCGAGCAAGACATCTGATAACGCCGGCGACGGCACCACGACCGCTACATTGCTTACGGAAGCGATATTCAGGGAAGGCCTGAAGAACGTCACCGCAGGCGCGAACCCGATGGCCCTGAAGCGCGGGATAGACAAGGCCGTAGAGGAAGTCTTCGAGCAGCTGAAGAAGATATCCAAGCCGATAGGCAAGGACAAGAAAGAGATATCACAGGTCGCGTCTATAGCCGCCAACAATGACAAAACGATCGGCGACCAGATAGCCGAAGCCATGGACAAGGTCGGCAAGGACGGCGTAATAACCGTCGAGGAAGCGAAATCGACCGAGACGACCCTTAAGGTCGTAGAGGGCATGCAGTTCGACCAGGGCTACCTCTCGCCGTATTTCGTGACCGATGCCGAGAGGATGGAAGCATCCCTCGAAGATCCTTATATACTCATACACGAGAAGAAGATATCCAACATTAAGGATATGCTCCCGCTTCTCGAGAAGATCGCGAAGAACGGCAGGCCGTTGCTCATAGTAGCCGAAGAAGTCGACGGCGAAGCGCTTGCGACGCTGGTCATCAACAAGATCCGCGGGACATTCGCATGCTGCGCGGTAAAGGCCCCGGGCTATGGCGACAGGAGAAAGGCCATGCTTGAGGATATCGCCGTATTGACGGGCGGTATCGCGATAACCGAGGACCTCGGAAGGAAGCTCGAGAACATAGACCTTAACGAGCTCGGACGCGCAAAGAGGGTTACGGTCGACAAAGAGAACACGACCATCATCGAAGGCGCCGGAAAGACCTCGGATATCAAGGGCAGGATAGAACAGCTCAAGGCCCAGATATCGAAGTCCGATTCCGATTACGATAAAGAGAAGCTCCAGGAGAGGCTCGCGAAACTTTCAGGCGGAGTCGCCGTCATCAATGTCGGCGCAGCGACCGAGTCCGAAATGAAGGAGAAGAAGGCCCGCGTCGAGGACGCGCTGCACGCCACAAGGGCGGCTGTGGAGGAAGGTATCGTCCCGGGCGGCGGTGTCGCGCTGCTGAGATGCGTGTCGGTACTGGAGAAGATGAAACTCTCCGGCGACGAGCAGATCGGCGTCGATATAGTAAAGAGGGCCCTTGAGGAACCGTTAAGGCAGATCGCCTTCAACGCCGGCCTCGAAGGCTCGGTAGTCGTCGAGAACGTCAAGAAAGAGAAGACGAACATCGGTTACGATGTGCTCCAGGCTGATTACGTCGACATGATAGATTCCGGCGTCATAGACCCGACAAAGGTCACGAGGACAGCCCTGCAGAACGCTTCATCGATAGCGGGACTGCTGTTGACGACCGAATGCCTCATCACCGACATTCCGGAAAAAGAAAAGACTCCTCCGATGCCCCCGCATGGCGGCTACGGCGAGGGGATGTACTAAAAACCCAAGGAGGATGATAAATGAACCTTAAGCCATTAGGCGATAAAGTGATCGTGGAGGTATTGAGCGCCGAAGAGAAGACGAAGGGCGGCATCATACTCCCGGACACCGCGAAAGAGAAACCGCAGGAAGCTAAAGTCATAGCCGTAGGCTCGGGCAAGGTGCTCGATAACGGCAAGACCGTAGCTCCCGATGTGAAGGCCGGAGACATCATCATTTTCGGGAAATATTCCGGAAGCGAAGTGAAGGTCGACGGTAAGGAGTACCTGATCATCGACGCGGACGATATACTCGCGATAGTAAAATAAGACGCTTTCAAGTCAAATAAGGGGCCATCCCACTCCATATAATGTGGGATGGCCCCTGCATTTTCCCGCATGATGGCCCCGATGCTTTTAACGCCTTTTGTATTGACTTTTCGGGCTGGTTTTTGTATCATAATTGTCTAAATTCAAGGAGGTTCCGGAA
>JBAZFE010000088.1:0-5488 GCA_041653555.1 Candidatus Omnitrophota bacterium | reverse complement strand
TAAAATAATGAGATAATAAAGAACAAATTAAAAGTGAGAAAAACACAAAAAAACGGCAGAACCGTTCTTTTAACCCCATTAGTAATATCCATTTATATCATCTCCCCTTTTTAATGACCCACTCTTGATCCTGGCCGTATAGTATCACACTATCGGCCTTTATGTCAAGAACTTTGTAGCCGTTTATCTCATCCCCTTTTTTCACTTCGAAAGTCTTATCGTCCATGGAATTGTAAAGTTTCGCTATCAGTTCTTTGCTCTTTACCGGCTTCTTGTAATCCAGCGTCAGCTGCCCGTCCTTGTTCTCGGCCCTTATTATCTTTGAATTTATCTCGAGCACCTTGTAGTCCTTGAACTTCTCGCCCTTCTTCGCAAAATACGTCTTTCCGGACCAGTTGATCTGCCCTATCATCGTCCCGTCCTGCTTCTGTATGAACCCTATATATGTGAACGGCAGGTTCGTCGCGCCGATAGAGACGACCTTAAGTTTGTCCGGCGTGAATGACTCGGGGACCGCTTCCGGCTTGATGAAGATGTTCCTGTCGAGCAAGGGTTGGTATCTTGAAGCCGCGAACGGCGAGTTGATCCTGCTTATCAGCGCCGAATACGCGCTCGAAGCATCCACCGTAACGTCCTTCTCCGGCTTGACCGCGCCCTCTTCACCCGTCGTGACCGAGAACTCCTGCTGCGTAAATATGGACGGAGCCATCCACAAGAGGATAAGCCATAGTATAAATAAAATTATTGCGGCTATCTTGTAGATGCCCTTCATATCTTATCCGCCTGTTGTATGGCAGCCACTATGACAGCTTCTATCTTAAGTTCACCCTTCTCGCCGGTATCCTCGTTCAGTACCTTGATCTTCAGCATGTCCACTTTGAACGGTATTTCTGAAACGTAGATCCTGTGCAACAGGTTTATCAGGTTGTCGTTCTTGCATTTGAATGATATCCTTATCGGGAACTCCCTGAACAGCGGATCTTTGCCGCCTTCGTAGGCTACGCTCCTCGATTCCAGGAACTCTATCGATGACACCTCAGGCACCTTTGCCTGGAGCATCAGGTCCATCGCTTCCCTGATTATATCAAGCTGCTTGACCCTTACCGGAAGGTCCGCGGAAGTCGGTATGTCGTGCTCATATCTCTCGAATCCGAGCCAGAAAGGGAACTGGAAATCTATCGGGAGGCCTTCTTCCTTGATCTTGTTCTGCACCCTGAACAACTCTTCCTTGAATTTTAGCGCGTCGCCGGTCTCCTTGGGCATCTTCGATTTCGGCTTGGAGAAAAGGCCGTTATTCATCTGGTCATTGATGTCCTTAAGCGAGCCGAGTTGCTTTTCAAGCTTCAGGCGTTCCCTGTTAAGCACCGCAAGGCCCTGGTCCTTGTAATTATCCAGTTCGCCCGTCTTGTCCTGGATCGACTGCTTTAACGAGGCCCTGTCGTATCCGACAAATATGGCGACCCCGAGGGAGCCCAAAAAGACCAGCCCCAGGACCAGCTTTGTCATAACATGCGGCTTAATGCTCTTTGCCATTCTTATTTCTTTTCCTTATCATTTTTATCGGCGGCGCCGCCCAGGGTATCCTGGGCCTTTAGTTTGAACTTAATCGAAAAATCCCTAAGCTGCCACATGCCCTCTTCGGAATCCTTCGGGACGCTCGCGTAAATGATCTCTACGGAATCGAACAACGGCGACGCCGAGAGCTTGTTCTTGAACTCCGTTATCGTCAGGAGGCTCTCAGGCGTCCTGCCCTCTATGGAGACCCAGTCCTTCTCCTGGCTTACCGAAGTAAGCCACGTCTCCTTCGGAAGTAATTTTTCGATCTCAAGGAAGGCCTCGAGCGTCAGCGACCTCCTGAACGCTATGTTCTCGAGCGGCTTTATCTTCAATTCCCCCTTCTTTATATTATCCTTCAGGGAGACTATCTTGGATTTCACGTCGTCATACTGCGCGAGCACATCGTCAAGGAAGATTATTTGTTTCCTGAGCGAACCGGACTGGAACCATATGTCCATCGCCACCGTGAAAGGTATCAGGGCCATCATTACGCCCGTGGATATTATCCATATCCTCTCTTTCTTGAAATCCCTGTCCTCCTTCCTCTCGTCCGGCAGGAGGTCGATATTCGTCGGGCATTTCTGGAGAACGCGCAGAGCGAGGCCGATGGCCGCGCCGAACCTTGACTGGAAATCTATGTCCACGCGGAGGTTGGACGGGCATTTGATCTTCTGTCCGAGGTTCGCCCGCCTTATCTGCATCCCCAGGCCCTTGGCGAGAAAATCCTCTATTCCCTTGAGCTTGGAACCGCCGCCGGAGAGTATCACCTCTCCGAAGACCACGTCCCTCCCGTGTTTTGATTTATAGAATTCGAGGGACTGTATTATGGACGAGGCCATGTCCGACACGACGGTATTCAGTATCTCCGTCAGTTCCTTGCCCGCGGGGCTGATATTCGAAGGTACGAGGCTGTCCACGGGGACTACGATGCCCTCCTTGCGCTTGAGATCCTCGGCCTTGTCGAACGGGATATTCATCTTGGAAGCTATCGCGTGGGTCATCTCATCGCCGGCTATAAGGACCGAACGGACTCAGAAACCTTTTCCGTCCAGGACGATCAGGTTCGTGGCTTTCGCGCCGATATCTATTATGACGCCCTTGGCAAGCGGCTCGTTATAGGTGATCGCGTTAAGCAGCGAGAGGGGGCTTACGTCCACTAATTCTATATCGAGCCCTGTCCTGGAAAAATTGGCCAGCGTAGCTTCGACGAGTTCCTTCTTCGCGGCGACAAAGAGCACGTCCTCTTCCGGGCCGGTGCCGCTGTGGAATATCTGGTGGTCCCACGTTATCTTGTCGAGCGGAAAGGGCACCTGCTGCTGGGCTTCGTACTTGATTATCTTGTCAACTTTGCCTTTTTGTATCTTGGGGAGCTTGAGGAACCTGATGAAGACCGACTGGCCGGAGAGTGATATTGCGGTAGCGCCGCTGTGTATCTTTTCTGTCTTGAGGAGCCCCTCAAGGCCTTCCTTTATAAGGGCTTCGCGTTTTTCCTGGTCGGAATGCCGGGTGAGGTCAAAAAACTTTGCCCGGAGGAGTTGAACGCCTTCGGATGTCTTCTCAAGCTCGACGAGCTTGACTGAGCCTGCGCCTATATCTATACCAAGAGCACGTTTTCCCATATGGCTTGCGTATATTCTATAAAATTATGTCCCGGTTGTCAATTATTTCTTTTTCCATAGCAAGATTTTGATACATCTACTTCCGTGCTCTCTCGAGGGCCTGGCATTCGATCATCTTTTCGATCGCACTTTCCTTCGTCTTCCCGTCCTTAGAGAAATTATTCGCAATAGAATAACTGAAGTATGCGGCCATCGCGCTCTTGCCCTTCTCGGGCTGCTTCAGTTTCCTGGCCTTCTTGAACATGTCGTCGCCTATCTTCGAATATTGCGCGCTTATGTCCTGGACGAGCTGTTCGTCCTTGATAAGGAGCATCATGTTGGATACGAGCGAGAAATTATAATCGCTGTAGGGCACCGGCGCGTCGGCGAAGAACTTCTTTAATAATGCCTGCATCTTCGAATCCGCTATAGCCCTGACCTCGGGCTTGGCGCTTGACAAAGCGTTCCTGCAGCAGTCAATGCCTATCCTGTAATAACCCGCCCTCCTGCCTGCGGGGACTTCATCGCTCCTGTCTTCGCAATCCTTTGCTTTTGCGATACACTTCAGTATATAGAGCTCTTTCTGCTCATCATTCCGCAGATTGTAAAGTACGGATTGCAGGTCTTCCTCGGTATAAACAACATCGGGCAATAAGTCATCCTTTGGCTCCAAGATCATTGCCGCCCTGTCCTTGCCCCATATTTTGACCAGCAGGTCCCCGGCTTTCGAAGCGTACTTCGTCTCGCCGTAGGCGGAGATTATTGACAAAGCCTCCCGTTCCGATTTTATGTACTCATTGTTGCTATACTCGAGCTCGGCGATGGAATACGATCTTTCGGCGGTCTTCTCCCTCGCCTTAAGGAGGTCCTCCGACGCGCGTTTTGCCGAGTTCGGGTCGATCTGTTTCGCAATATTGAAATGGGATTCGGACGCGAACAACAGGCCGTTCTCCGGGGTCCCGTTCTTCAGGCACCACTCGGCGAGAGCGAGATGGTCTTCCGCGGACTTCTGGTCCATGGCTTTCAGCTTTTGCTGGTATGTGTCCCCTATGGTATAAAGGTCCCCGTCAGAAATATCTTTTTTTATTATGTTCTTTACCCAATCCCGGGGAATGACACATGTGCCGCCCTTCGTCATCTTTACGGTAAGCATGCCGGCTTTCTCTTCGAGTATCTTGCCGGTTATGACACGCCCGCTCTCTTTCAGTATGATATCATCCGCGCAGGCAGATACCGGCAACAACAACGCGGCAAATACCATTGATATTATATATACCCTGCTCACTAGAACTCTGTTCATTCCGTCGCTACCTCTGGTAGAAGATGCTTGTCTTCGGCAAATACGTTATTGTAATATCCTCAAAGACCGGCGTCTCGCTGCAATCCGTGTCGGTCGAGGCCAAGTTGACCTTGTAATAGATCGAGTTCGAAGATCCGCCTATCGCCCCGTTAAACGCCGCGTTCACCGCGCCGCTCCCGGTATCCGTCTGTACCGTGCATCCTTCTTTTGCCGGGTCAGCCGTGGCAGGTATGCTCAAAGTCCATGATGTCGTACCCCATATTACGGGGTTCCCGCCGTTCTGCAGTGACGCCGCGAAGGAAGGCGATTGGTAAGACCCTGTATTCGTTATGACCCTTACCTCATCCCAAGTCGTGGAGGAATGTTGTCCGTAAAGCGTCAGGTACCACGTATTTATGCTCCAGGTATTGCTGGGGCATGAAAAATTATGGCAGTCATACCTGTCCGAAGACGTCCGTGTGCTGCTATGTATAGGGACCGCCATAAAATTTGCGGACGGCGCGGAACATGCGACAAACCCGGTATATGTACCGGTATGATAGTCAAATTGTTCGGCGGTATTTATGCTGCCGACCGCGAACCAGACCCGGTAATTCGGGGACAAGTCGGGGCTTACGGCAAGCTTTATAGTGTATATCTCCGGCATTACCCCGTGGTATTTGTCTATCCCTTCTTCAAAAAAAGTAACGGCGCCGGCTGTCGGGTCGGTACAAAAATTATAGTGGTCCAAAAACTGGTCGGTATAACCGTAGAGGTCTCCTAATCTATATAAACGCATATTGCTGTTATTTAACTTCAGGAAAACGCCGCTGTCGGGAAAATCCTTTCCCTTTTTCGCATTAGAGACGGCCGTTGGCGCATCATCCCATTTCACAGTCCCCGGAGGCCTGGTCAGGTCCCTGTTATACGGGTAGTCATATGCAAATCTATATAACATTATAGCCCCGTATGTGGTCCCTCCTCCCGAGTTGCAGAAATCGATATGGCCGCCGTCATCGATCCCGTCCCCGTCCAGATTCGGGACCTGGAATGC
>JBAZFE010000087.1:0-5527 GCA_041653555.1 Candidatus Omnitrophota bacterium | reverse complement strand
ATTCGGAGCGAAATACGGCCAGGGTGTAGTTGTTTACAGGGACGACAAGGGCGAATGGAGTCCCCCAGCCGTGTTTAATATAGGAGGGGGAAGCTTCGGCTGGCAGATAGGCGGCCAGGCGACGGACCTTATACTCGTCATGATGAATGACCGCGGAGTGGACGGTTTCCTCGCGAGCAAATTCACGTTGGGAGCCGATGCTTCGGTCGCGGCGGGCCCCGTCGGAAGGGACACGCAGGCTTCAACCGACCTCCAGCTCAAGGGAGGCATATTCTCGTATTCGAGGTCGCGCGGCGCATTTGCCGGCGTGAAGGTCGAAGGCAGCGGCATATCGCAGAACAAGGAAGGCAACAAGGCTTTATACAAACAGGACCTTTCCGTGAAGGAGATCCTGAAGGAAGGGAAAGCGAAGCCGACGGCCGCGGGCCAGGCTCTTATCAAGGACCTGCAGAAGTACAGCAAGTAAAATCAGGGACGGTTCTCCGATTAGCTCAAGAACCGTCCCTTTTGCGCTCATATCACTTATTGTCAGCGGGGGCAATTCCTGTTATAATTACCGTACGATGAAATCCTACACGGAGTACCTATTTTTCAATACGGAGAAACGTTACGATATCCTAAACATCACCCCGCAGGTCGAAAAGGCCATTGAGAAGAGCGGGATAAAGGAAGGCCTCTGCCTCGTCAACGCGATGCATATCACGGCGAGCGTCTTCATCAACGATGACGAGAGCGGCCTCCATAAGGATCTCCTGGACTGGGTCGAAAGGCTCGCCCCGTTCGGCAAGGATAAGTACAGGCATAACATGACCGGCGAGGACAACGGCGACGCGCATCTCAAAAGGACCATAATGGGCCGCGAGGTCGTCGTGGCCGTCACGAAAGGCAGGATGGATTTCGGGCCATGGGAGCAGATATTCTACGGCGAGTTCGACGGCCGGAGGAAGAAGAGGGTCCTTGTGAAGGTCATAGGGGAGTGATATGAAGACAACGGCATCCAATGGGCTTTTTTTCCAGTGGCATATTACAGACGCGTGTAATTTCAGGTGCAGGCACTGCTACCAGCACGGCTTTACGCATAATTCCGAACTGGCGCTGCCGGAGCTCATAAAAATATATGAGAATATCGCCTCTTGCGCGAGAGGCAGGAAGATAAACCTGAACATAACGGGCGGAGAGCCGTTCCTGAGGAAGGACCTCTACGAGCTGCTGCGTTACCTCGATAAACACCAGGATACCGGCGAGATCATGGTGATAACCAACGCGAGCCTTATCGATGAAAAGGCGCTCGATGGCCTTAGCGCGATAAAAAAACTTAAGGCGCTGAAGATATCCCTCGACGGCGCGACCGAAAAGACGAACGATGCGATAAGGAAGCCGGGGGCCTTCAGGACCGTTCTTGAGAAGATCAACCTGGTACAGGAGAGGACCGGCCTCGAGGTCATAATCATGCTTACGCTGATGCGCTCGAACGCCTATGAGATGCCCGCGCTCCTCAACCTCTGCAGGGAACTGAGGGTGGACGGCCTGATGCTCGAGCGGTTCATCCCGCTCGGCCAGAGCGGCGCCCTGAAATCCGAAGTGATCACCAAAGAGGATTGGAAGAGGACAGTAAAGGATATATGCGAATATATGGAAGTCGACCTCGCCGAGAGCGAGATACTCCCGTGCAAGGCCTTCTGGGTGAAGTTCGAGGGCGATGACGCGCGGCTGCTTACGGCGGAGTGCAACCTCGGCGATGACGCGTTCGCGATAATGCCGAACGGCGACCTGCTTCCGTGCCGCAGGTTCGATATAGTGCTCGGCAACCTGCTCCGCAGGGACCTGGCGTATATCGTGAAAGACAACGCCGTACTGCGCGATGTCGCGGACAAGTCAAAACTTAAAGGCAAATGCCGTAATTGCCAGATCGACCGCTGCCGCGGCTGCAGGGCCATGGCCTACGCGGTAGATAAAGATTATTTGGCGGAGGATAACCTATGCTGGCTATAAGGAAGATGAAGAGGGTTTGCAACAAGACACAGGTCATATGCACGCTCGGGCCCGCAAGCTCGACCGAAAAGGTCATAAGGAAGATGGGCGAGGCAGGCATGGGCGTAGCTCGCCTTAATTTTTCCCATTCGTCGTATAAGGACCAGGAAGCGAAGATAAAACTTATCAGGAAGATAAATAAGGGGTTCGCGAAACCCATAAAAATAATGCAGGACCTCGAAGGATACAGGATAAGGATAGGAAAGCTCGACGACGGCAGGCCCGTGGAGGTCAGGAAGCGGCAGAAGGTCATACTAACCAATCGCTGTGCCGTAGGAAGCGGTAACGTGATACCCTTCGATTACCACGGCTCCCTGTGTGACATCAGGGGCGCGGAGTTCATTTACATAGACGACGGTAATATAGCCCTGAAGGTAAAGAAGATATGCAGGGACCGGATCGAGACGTCGGTCTGGGCCGGCGGCCTGATAAGGGAGAGGAAAGGCATCAATATGCCCGGCGCGAAGCTGAAGTTCTCGGGCCTTACGGCCAAGGACAGGAAGGATATCGCGTTCGGGATAAAGAATAAGGTGGATTTCATAGCGCAGTCATTCGTCAGGAACGAGGACGATATCATGCGGATAGTGAAACTCGTAAAGCCGCGCCTTCCGGATTGCAAGGTGGTCGCGAAGATAGAGAACCGCGACGGCATAAGGAACATAGACGAGATCCTCGCGGCCTGCGACGGCATCATGATAGCGAGGGGCGATATGGGCGTCTCGATGCCGATACAACAGATACCGATAATCCAGAAGATAATAATCAAGAGATGTAACCGCGACGACAAATTCGCCATCACGGCCACGCAGATGCTCGAGAGCATGACCGAGAGCCTGCGCCCGACCCGCGCCGAGGTCACCGATGTGGCCAACGCGATAATGGACGGCACGAGTTACGTCATGCTCTCCGGCGAGACGGCCGTGGGCCGGCATCCGGTCGAGACCGTCAGGATGATGGAGAGCATCATAGATTTCACCGAGGGATACCTTTACGGCAGGTTCCTGCCCTTAGGCAAATAGAAAAGGAATAGATGCGCGATGCCACATTATGATTACGAGTGCCAGAAATGCAAGCATGTCTTCGAGATCTACCAATCGATGACCGCCGGGCACCTTAAGAAGTGCCCGAAATGCAAAGGCCCCCTGAAGAGGCTTATAGGCGGCGGGGCGGGGATAATATTCAAAGGCTCCGGTTTTTACGAGACGGATTACAAGAGGAAATCAGGGCCGCAGCCCGTGCCGCAGCCCATGGCGAAGCCCTGCGAAAAGGCGGCGTCGAGCTGCCCGGCAAACTGCAAGCATAAACATTGAGGTCCCGCAGGGGGCATGAGGACTAAGTAAATGCGCGTAGCGATGTATTACGGTAACAGGGATGTGCGCACCGAAGAGGTGCCCGTCCCGGAGATAGGTGACGGCGAGATACTCATCCGCGTTATGGCGAGCGGCATCTGCGGCAGCGACGTCATGGAGTGGTACCGCAAGGACAAGGTCCCGCTTGTGCTCGGGCACGAGATAGCCGGTACCGTAGAGAAGGTGGGGAGCGGGGTCAAGGGCATAAAGCCCGGCGATCGCGTAGCCGCGTCGCACCATGTCCCGTGCGGCAAATGCCGGTATTGCCTTAAAGGCCATGAGACGGTCTGCGAGACGTTGCGCAAAACGAATTTTTTTCCCGGAGGTTTTGCCGAGTTCGTCCGTATCCCTAAGATAAATATTGATATGAAGGGCGTCTATCCCATTCCCGATAACATGTCGTTCGAGGAAGCGACATTTATCGAGCCGCTGGCATGTGTTTTTAGGGGCCAAAGGCTGGCCGGGGCCAGGAAAGGCGATACGGTCCTTGTCATAGGAAGCGGCATATCCGGCCTTTTACATATAAAACACGCGCGCGCCCTCGGCGCGGGCCTTATAGCCGCGACCGACCTATCCGAATACCGGCTCGATGCCGCGAAACGGTCCGGCGCCGGATACGTGTTCAATGCCGCGGAATATTCACCGCAGAAGCTGAAAGATGTGAACGGCGGGTTATTGGCGGACGTCGTGATAATATGCGCCGGGGCCGGGCCTGCCGTACAGCAGGCTTTAGATTCCGTCGAGCGCGGGGGCACCGTGTTGTTCTTTGCGGCCGCCGAGAAGGGCTTGGCCTTTCCGGGGACAATTAATGGCATATTCTGGAAGAGCGAGGTCGCTCTCATGAGTTCTTATGCCGCGACGCCCGCGGAACATCTCGAGGCGATGCGTTTGATAAGCTCCGGACGGGTCGCCGTAAAAGATATGATAACGCACAGGTTCGGGCTCGCGCAGGCGCAGGAAGGCTTCGGGCTGGTCGCGGGCGCGAAGGATTCCATGAAGGTCATAATCGAACCCCACAAATAAAAGGAGGTCATGCCATGCCCGTCATTTCGATCCTGTTGATCGTAGCCGTAGTTGCGGCGTTCTGGCTCGTCATTATCTTTAACGGCCTCGTCCGCCTGAAGGTCAGGGTGGCGAACGGCTGGTCGCAGATCGACGTCCAGCTGAAGAGGAGGCACGACCTGATACCGAACCTGGTCGAGACCGCCAGGGGCTATATGAAATTCGAGAGGGATACGCTCGAGAACGTCACGAAAGCCCGCACGCAGGCGACGCAGGCGACGACCGTAAAGGACAAGGAAGGCGCCGAGAACATGCTGACCGGAGCCCTGCGTTCGCTCTTTGCCGTAGCGGAAAAGTATCCGGAACTGAAGGCAGGCCAGAACATGATAGCGCTCCAGGAAGAGCTGGCCTCTACCGAGAACAGGATCTCCTCGGCAAGGCAGTTCTATAACGACGAGGTCGCGAGATACAATACGGCGGTCAAGACATTCCCGGCGAACACCATCGCCCCGGCCTTAGGTTTCACGGCCGCTGAATTCTTCGAGCTGAAGGACCTGGCCCAGAAGGAACCGCCCAAAGTCGATTTCGCATAGAACGTATTGAAAAAACAGGCGAATAGGGTATAATTTAACCACTAGCCGCAAAAGGAGATACGACATGGACTGGGGTATGAAGAACCGCCTAAGCCGAATAATAAAAGAGGACGGCCGCACCGTGATGCTCGCGGTCGACCACGGGTATTTCCTCGGGCCGGTATCGAAACTCGAGGACCCGGCGAAGACCATAAAGCCGCTCCTGCCATATACCGACGCGCTTATGCCTACGCGCGGCGTGCTGCGCAATTGCGTGGATGCCTCGAACGGCATACCTATAGTCCTGAGGGCCTCCGGCGGGAACAGCATAATCGGAGAGGACCTGTCCAACGAGGAGATAACCGTATCGATGAAGGACGCTGTCCGCCTGAACGTATCCGCGGTCGCGTTCTCGATATATATCGGCTCGAAGCATGAACACCAGACCCTGGTAAATTTCGCGAAGCTTGTCGACGAAGGCATGGAATACGGCATGCCCGTGCTGGCCGTGACCGCCGTCGGCAAGGAGTTGGAGAAGAGGGACGCGCGCTACCTGTCGTTGTGCTGCAGGAT